>JBAXTQ010000329.1:0-3439 GCA_037130115.1 Methylococcaceae bacterium | reverse complement strand
CTTCTAAGCCACTCTATATCTATTGGATGATTTGTCGCTTGACTAAGTGCTCATGCCTTCAATTTTCATCGATTTATATCTTTTAAAAAAATTAGTATACAGTTGCATTTTATTTTATCTCTCTGGTAATTTACTTTAATCTAAAAGATCAAAGATTTAATTAAAATATTTATGATATAAATAAAGATTAGAAAAAATAATTACAGTACTTTAATATTAACTAGTTCTATTTTTAATACAATTAATTTTTTCTTTCTTTGTAAGTTATCTTAATGTCAAATATTTTTTTAAAATTTTAGTTAAATTATTTTTTATATATTTAATTTTCCTTATTAATCCGTTAATTCATTTTGTAATATGCTATCAATAATTAAGCATGAAATCCAAGAAATTATTGCATGATCCTGCTTCTTGTAAAGAGCGCTAGGTAGGAAGAAAAATAATATCTCATAAGTAATTATGTTAGCGTACCTACGGTAATATATTTTTTTATTAAAAATAATAAGTCACCGAATGAATGGTAATATGATTTTTTTTAAAAAAAATATAAGTCATTGATAAATATATTATTTTTTATAATCTTATTGTTTATTGAATAGCCATTATTTTTATAATGTTATTGGTGGTCATTTTGGGCAATATGTCTCCGTTATTGATAAAATAAAAAAATGGAGACCGCAAGGATTGCGTTATTTTGACCAAGATTAGGTGTGAACACGCACTTCATTTTGATACGCTGATTTCCAATGTTATTACTATTTCCGCAATAAAGAAGGTATGTGCTGGAAGTTTATCTCGTGCCAATAGCATGGCAGAGCTGATGGCAGATTTGAATGCGGACAATTGAATGGACAAGCCAGATAAAACACGACTATAAGTTATGTGGGCACTCGCCAACGTGGTATTGCCGAGAGTGTTGAGCATGTTCGTTTCGGTAGGGTTTACGGGTACAGATTAATAAACAGGAGGTTTTTTTCTCTAGCCACCCCTTCACCAAATGGTTTGATGCCTTTTTTCTGTTTAGCCACGCATAATTTTTGTTCGGCTACCTCAGTATTTAACCAATCCTTGCAGACCGTTCCAGGCAAGCCTACCCTACCCTACTATTTAAGTCGCTATCAGGCACCGAAAATGCCGTGGTTATAAAAAGCTTAAAAAACCGGTGTATATTTTTGACAGGGTCATGCCTTTCTAGGTCAATAGATGTAACGGGTTGCATTTGAAAACAATCGTACTCGCATTTAGCATCTTTACTTGCTCACAATAAATGCAAATGACAATTGGTTACTTTGTATCAAATGTGAGATGTGAAACTTTTGAAAAAAATGAAGTAGGCATATAGTTATTTGGCGGGTAATAACCTTTTAGGATGCCTGTTGTGCCAGTTCGCGAGATACCCGACTGGTTCCCAATGTACGCTAAGATATGGGGTGCGTGTGGTAACCTTTTGTTTATCTTAGGACTTTTACATGGAAAAATCGCGCAAATCACTAAAAAAACCTCGTTATATCGCCTATAACCTTCAACATGGTCGCTGCTTTTATTGCAATCAGCCTATGTGGTCGAAAAATCCAGTGGAATTAGTTTCCAAGTACGACTTAACGCTGAAACAGTCTTGGTACTTTCAATGTACTGGCAAACACCTTGAGGCTCATAGCCAAGGTGGTACAGTTGACCAATCAAATATTGTTGCCGTATGTCGATTCTGCAATCAAACACGCCATAAACGAAAAAATCCACTCGATCCACTTCAATACAAGAGTTTTAGTGCATTCGAGAATGGATAAGGCCGATGGTAAGGATTCGTGCGTAGATAGTAGTGGCCTACAACACGCATCACACCTACATTCATACCATTTTTATTGCATTGACAAAGAAATCTGTTTTTGGTGTGATCGTAATTATGAAATAAGCAGTTATTTTTAGGATTTTTGAGATAAAAGCCATAGAAACGTTCCAAAATACCTGTACGAAACTGATGTACTAAAATAAGACGATGTACGAAATTAATTTTGCCTACTTTCGTACACTATAATAACCCCTGTACGGAACCGAACGTTTTCGGATAGCAGGTTTCAGTAAAAACGATTAAAATTCTTTTTTAATGGGGGTTACAGAGCGCTACTATCAATCTACGCACGAATCCTTACCATCGGCCGATAAGGGGCGCTGGCATATCGCGAGACTAATGTAAGGTGATTTCTGCGAAAGAACTTACCCATTAGACGAATCCAATCGCTTGCTTAATTGGGAAAATTCTACTTTTAATGGGTAAAATATTCTCCGTAAATCACCTAAGTAAGGCGACTCGCAATAAATAAGTCCCCAATTTGGAGTGCAAACCTAGGTTTGTACTCCGGCCTTTAGGCAGCTCGCAATAAAATAATCTTCCACTTTATAGTCTCCACACGCTTCGTACACAGCGTTGTAGGAATCATTAAGTCGATGGTGCTCCCAGAGTCAGGCAATGGATTGGGGGGGGGTATTTATTGCGAGTTACCTAACGCTCATCGGTATGGCTTGTTACTAACCCAATTGCCGGCATGCGTGGAAATCATATTTGATTAAGCTGATTTGTCGAGAAGGTTGAATACAATGATGGCTCAGCCAATAATGCTTATAAATTATTTGGTTAGAGCCTAAGCTGGTTTGTCAGGCAATTTTCTGCGCCATTCGCTTACAATCTGGCACAACTCCTCCGCGACGGTCGATCTTGCTTCGGTTCGCACCCATCAGTTCGACAGAAGCTGATCGTAGTGTGTATGTTTGTGGCGAACATGTGCTTTCACGGTTAGTTCGATGGCCTCTGAATCGAACGCCTTCGCCGCAGAAGATCGACCCACGCGCCCACTATATTTCTGGCAAGCATGGTCAGCAATTGCTTGAGCCTCTTGAGCGGGACAACCAGGATACTGCATGCAGATTTGTTTCGAAAACTGCGCAATGTATTCTTTGTCAGCGTGATCACGGACTATAATAGCACGCGCTCGCGAAATTTTTCGATCGGCCGCATCACCTTCGCATTCTTTCTCTGCTCTTATGAGGGCTTCAGACTCTACCAGCAATCCTTGACGCTCGTATCTATGGCGGGAGCTGCTAAACCTCACCACAACTGCCGATAGGTTTGAATATTTTTTGCTACGCCTTGTCAGTGCGGCATCGCCCCTTTGAAGGTATACCAAGTGACCTAGATCCGCGCATTCCAAGCACAGTGGATTCGCTTGCTCCATTTTCAAAAAATTACCCTTGGCCAACTTAGCGCCACATTCCGAGCAAACCGATGGGTTAATGATCGAAAACAAGACTATCTCGTTTGGGTCACCTTGTGATTGGTGGTTATTTTCCATGAATTTTTATCTACTAAACAAATATTAGTAAAGTGGCAAATAGTCAATTTTGAGCCTGTAAGTTGTTATTTGAACAGTGCCTTGAATATTCG
>JBAXTQ010000328.1:0-3454 GCA_037130115.1 Methylococcaceae bacterium | reverse complement strand
TGCGCGTTTTCTGTCCTGCATGGCAATAATTTTTTCTTCAACCGTATTTTCAGTAATCAGTTTGTAGACAAAAACCGGCTTATCCTGACCTATGCGATGTGCGCGGTCAGCGGCCTGGCTTTCTGCGGCCGGATTCCACCAAGGGTCATAAATAATAACCGTATCGGCTTCAGTCAGATTTAAACCGACTCCACCTGCCTTCAGGCTGATAAGAAAAACATCTACTGCACCGCTTTTAAACAGTTCAATCGCTTCGTCGCGTTTGCGGGTTTGGCCGGTCAGTTTGCTGTAAGCTATTTTTCGGGTATTTAATTCATCTTCAATCAAGGCAATCATGCGGGTGAACTGTGAAAAAATCAGAATTCGTCGGCCTTCTTCCAGTTGTTCCGGCAAGAGCTCCATCAACAGGTCAAGCTTGGCGGATTCTTTTACTTTTAGCGCTTCTTTTAGCGACAACGTGCGCGGATCACAGCAGGTCTGGCGCAGCTTTAGCAAGGCATCCAAAATGGTGATATGGCTGCGTGACAAGCCTTTCTCGGCAATCGCATCACGGACTTTTTTCTCCATCGTCAGGCGGATACTTTCGTACAAAGCAGCCTGTTTTGGATGCAGGGGTACCGAACGAATAATTTCGGTTTTAGGCGGCAATTCATTGGCGACTTCCTGTTTGGTTCGACGCAGCATAAAAGGCGCAAGACGATTTGACAGGCGTATTCGTTGTTCGCTATCACCATAGACTTCAATAGGCGTGCGGAAGCGTTTTTTAAAGGTGGCATTGTCACCTAAAAAACCAGGCATCAAGAAATCAAATTGCGCCCAAAGCTCGCCTAAATGGTTTTCCATGGGCGTACCGGTTAAACACAAGCGGTGATTTGTTTTAATCTGGCGCACCATTTGGGCCGCTATCGACGTCGGATTTTTAATGGTTTGGGCTTCGTCCAAAATCAAATAATGATAGTCATGCTTAAGCAGGGTTTCGTCATCTCTGCTTAACAATGGATAAGTCGTCAGTACCAGATCATAGTCGTTGATTTGATCGAACAACTGTTTGCGGTCTGCACCCTGCAAGGTTAATACTTTTAGTTCAGGCGTAAAGCGTTCAGTTTCACGTCGCCAGTTGCTCATCAAACTGGTGGGGGCAATAATTAAACAGGGCAGCGTCATCCTCCCACTTTGTTTTTCAAGCAACAAATGCGTGAGTGTTTGAACAGTTTTGCCTAGCCCCATATCGTCGGCAAGAATGCCGCCGAATTTATATTCGCGCAAGAACTGCAACCAGTTAAGTCCCTGTTGTTGGTAATGGCGCAAGTCTGCCTGCAAGTTGACAGGCAAGTCGACATCCTGAATACCGGTGAAGTTTTTTAATTTTTGTCCCAGTTCTCTCAGTTCTTTGCCGCCTGATAAAGAAAACAGGCCGTAACTGCTCTCCTCCATATCAGCAAGACTGGCCGCATTAAATCGGGATACTTTAAGTGTGCCATCTTTTTCCAGTGTACTGCTGTTGAATAATTCAAATAAAACAGCCAGTATGGGTTTTATTTTGTCGCTGGGGACGCTTAGATAATTGTGATCCCCCAGCGCTATGTTGAGTATGTCGGGGAGGTTTTCCGGATCGTAGTTTTGCAGTACCGGCATAATCAAGGGCAACAAGGGATAAGAGTGGCCGCCAATTTCTACATTGAAGTGCATTTCAAACCAGTCGTTTTGACTTTCGCTGATCTCGGCATTCCAGTTTTGAGCGGTTTGAAAATTAAGCTTAAAGCTGTTGGCAATGTCGATAACCCAGCCTTCCTGTTCAAGTTCCGGAAGCGCGTTTTGGATAAACTCTCGCCAGCATGAGGCACTCTCATTACTGTTTATGGCTGCGCTGAAAAGAACCAGTTCCTGTGAACCGGTTTTATTGGACGGCGCAGTGGTGAAACCTTTTTCTGCCAGACGATTTATTGTCTGGCGCTCAATGTCCAGTGCCCGTTTAATACGCACAAAACCTTGGTCAGTTTTTACAATGCTGAAGTCTTCATTGGGTGTACCGCTAAGTATGCAGTTCCCGTAATTGAAGCTCACCGCCATAAAATGAACATAATTTTGTGCATTTAATGACTGGCCGTATAGCAATAACCGGGGAGTAGGTGCCAGTTCATCCTGATCGATTAATTCAACTTTTTTGGGTGCAGGCAGGTGCAGATTGGGGTGTTCAACCGTCAATTTAAAACTGAATTCATCGACAAATTCAGCAGGAATAAGCGGGATAGACAAAATTTTATTTAATTGATCGGCACTGGGCGTGATGTTGTTAAACCCGCCTACAGTGCCTTGGATAATATCCAGGTAGTGGGGTGGATCAGTCAACAGCAGTGTTGCCGCTGGCTCGATGCCAACCGACAGTTGGTAATAACCCATTTCCTGTTGATGCCAATCAAAGCGTAAATCCCGATTGGTAGCTGCTTTTAAAGGTGGGTTCTCGGCATTTTCCCAGAATAATCGACCGGTTTGCAATAATTTTGACAAGGCGATGTAACCGATGGCACCGACCAGTATGGGTTCACCTTTTAACGTGTTAAGCGCCGTCATTAAGCGTGCAATTTCTTCGTCCAGCGGTTGAATATAGCTGAGGTATGAAAAGCTGTAACGAAGATTGGCCAAGGTTGTTTTTCGGGCTTTGCCAAGACGCCCTGATTTGTTTGCTTTGGTGATCAGAAGCTCGACAGTCACTTCATGTTTTGTTTCGCCAGGTTTAAGAATATAAACGACAAATTCCTGGTAGATGTTATGTTGCAAAGGCTCAGGTTCATTCAGACTGTCCAGCCAAGCCATACAGCGGTCACTGGTAACCGGTGACAATGAGGGGGTTTGATTGGTATTTTGATACAGCAGGCAGGCCGCAGCTACGTGCTTGCAGTTATGGCCAACCGGGCAAGAACATTTTCCCGTGATTTTTGCCGCGCTGTAATCAGGACGCCAGGCTATGTGAATATTTTGCTGATACGGAAGGGTACCACTGCTTTTAACAAATGAGCTAAGCTGTACAAAAAGAACCCCTTCATTTTCAACATCCAGCTTAACGACCAGACCCGTTTCAAAATAACTTCTTCCTTTTTCATAAGAACTATCACCGCATTCATAACGTATATCAGAACGGAGAAGTTTTTTCGATTTATTCATTAGGGCAACACGTGGAATAGCAAAAAAGGAGGGTTATTGTATAACAACTGGGAGCAAAAGAGCCTTGTCAGGTAATTTTATAAAAATAAAAACAGGGATTCTGATGAGTCTGCTATAACAAGCAATAGGCGTAGACCGGAATAAGACCACCCACATAGACATCAACTTAAGACATTTCACGACGAAGACGCGAAGAACACGAAGGTTTGTAATTATTCAAGCCCCCTCGCTATGCTCCCCCTCTTTTTCAAAGAGGGGGACTGAATACTTACGAAGATTTTGCTTTGGTTTT
>JBAXTQ010000327.1:0-3460 GCA_037130115.1 Methylococcaceae bacterium | reverse complement strand
ATTAATTGGTCTGCCAGAATAAATAAATCCTTATGTTGGTTATCAACCAGCTCATCGCCCATTTGGTAATAATCTTCCCAGACAAAGTGAATCATACTGCCTGAAGCGGGTGGCTTACCTAATCCTTCTTGCTGACGATGATGGGCAATATTTTCCGGCGTTTTAGTATCGTCATTTACTTTGTAAACAAAACGTTGTCGTGCGTTGTGATAATCTTCATTGCCATAGAAATTCGCATACATTTGGGTTAATTCAAATTTTCTGTAAGAAGCCAAAGCCTTGAGCGATTCGTCATGGCAGCGCGTATTGGCTTTTTCATTTAAATATTTTTGCAATGCTTCGCTATCAGCAGCGCTGGCATTTGCCAGATGTCTAATTTGGGCGGCAAAAATTTTATGATTTTTATCGAGCACCTTATCACACAGGCCTATGTGCCAAGCTTTTTTGGCACTGACGGGCAAGCGTTGTTCAGTCAATGACGTTGCTATTTCCAGCCCGACGCGTTTGGGTAATAAATAAGTCCAGTACTCTGAGCCGTAAAGCTGACCCATATTTTTGTAATGCGGGTTAAAAATGATACCTTCTCTGGCAAATACCTGGTCAGTAGCCAGCGCCATAATGGCACCTCCTGCACCGGCATTACCTCTAACGGCTGAAATGGTTAATTTATCCAGGGTTGTTATAATCTGATAAATCAGATCGTCAATGGCATTGATATTTAACCAGGATTCATCAGCCGGACATTCCGCAACCTCGATATGATTCAGGTGAATGCCGTTTGACCAGCATTCTTCTCCGCCCATTAAAACAATGACTTTTACCGATAAAGTGGCTACATGCTGATAGACCGATAACAAAATATGACATTGTTCCGTACTCATGCCGCCGTTATGAAAAGAAAAATAGATATAAGCGACATCACCTTCCTGTTCATACCAAACTTCCTGGCAAGGAAGCTGGCGACCGGGTTTTGTATAGTTGATTTCAATGGCTATGATGGTTTTGGACAGCAGGCTTTTAAGTGTCGTAGTGCCTTGGCTTGTTTGGGGTAACAGGTCTTTTAACACAAAAGTAGCTGGTAGTTTTATGCCTTTGGCTCCAGATTCCAATTTGGGTTTTAAATGTCCAATCCAGAGTGCTCCATCTACTGTGGCCCGACAAATGGCATGATTTGCGGTGGCGATGATGTCACCGGGTTTGCCGGTTAAATGGGTTTCTTTATGGGCATTGAACATAAAAATAGGCTTTCCGTAAATTTCATCCAGTACGCCCGGGCTGCCATCGGCGGCGTTAATCCGTCTTAAAATCTCGTCCGTTTTATGTTTTTTCCAATTAATGGCACGATCAGGTTGCTTCATTGTGGGCAGTAACTTGCCTTTATAATCCGCTCTACTATAATCCTGTATTTCGGGTTTAAAATCCGGGGCATCAAAATAAGTTAAAACCTCCCACAAACAATCGATTGCGGCTTGTGTCACTTCACGGTAGAAAATACTGCTTTTGGTTGCCTGGCGCAGGGGAAATGTTTTGTTGGACCATATAGGGCCTGCATCCATTTCTTCAGCGGCTTCCAGCAAAGAAACGCCCCATTCCGATTCGCCATTCTGAATAGCCCAGTCTAAAGAAGAAGCCCCCCTGTCACCTTTGATGCCGGGGTGGACGATGAGGCATTGAGTCTTCTCATAAATTTCTTTGGGAAGGCGTTTCGTTAGAAAAGGGCACAGTATCAAATCCGGTTTGAATAACGCGACGCCTTCCAGCAGTTGTGCCATGTCACCTGAATGTAATTCAACCGAGACTGTATAGCCTGCATCTTCAAGTTCGGTGTAAAAGCGTTGTGTTAGTCCGGAAAATGCAGTTGAAATAAGTAAAATGCGCATCACGCTCTCCTGATTATTATTTTGAGTTAATACAAATTATTCTAAGCAGCTTTAACTGCATGAGGAGCAGAAAGGCCAAAACGCTCACGATAACTTTGCGGATTAACACCCAGCTGGCGAATAAACGCCCGGCGCATACGTTCCTGATCACCAAAGCCGGATTTGTCGGCTACCGCTTCAATCGATAGTTTAGAGCTTCCCAGATAATGCCGGGCCGCATCGATACGCGCCATTTCGACAAACTTGGCGGGCGTCATCCCCGTTTCTGTCAAGAAAAACCGTGCAAAATTCCGGGGGCTCATACTCATGCGTTCAGCCAACGTTTCCACGCGCAAATCTTCGGCAAGATGAGTCATGATCCAGGCCTGTAAATCTTTAAGCTCAGGACGGCTAGCTTCACTGGTCAGATAAGCGCTAAATTGGGACTGGCCTCCCGGCCGTTTAAGAAACACTACCAGATAACGCGCAACCAGCAAAGCCAGCTCGCTTCCCCAATCTTCTTCCACCATTGATAGCGCCAGATCAATACCGGACGTTATGCCTCCCGATGTTGAAATAAAGCCGTCGCGCACAAAAATCCGATCCGGCTCGACACTAACGGTTGGATAATCACGCGCCAATCGATCGCAATAGTCCCAGTGACTGGTTGCCCTAAGGCCATCCAGAAGACCGCTTTCTGCAAGCAGGTAAGCGCCTGTGCAGACTGAAGCAAGCCGTCTGACGCGTGGCGCTATGCTTCGAATCCAGTCCTGTAAAGCCGGGTCGCACAAGATACAATCGACATCGGGAGAGCCGGGAATTAGCAGGGTATCGATACCGTCCCGGACATCGCTATACGCTTTATTGGCGATAATCTGAAGGCCGCAGGAAGCCGTTATTGGCCCCGGCGCTGCCGCTATCACGTCCATCGGATAGGCGGGTTCGCTGCACACAGAGGATCGTTGTAAGGCATTAGTGGCAAAAGCAAATACTTCCATGGGGCCGGTAAGATCAATGATTTCAACACCGGGGTAGATGACTAAACTGACAGGCCTTATTTTCGCAACACGAACTTGCGGACAGTTATGGTCGGATGGGGGCGAAAAAGGGATTTTCATTTATCCTCCTCACATAAAACTTTTGGATTGAATGCAAAAAACACTTGGCAAACTTTAGCCAAATAGCTCAGTTTTTTATGCTTGAACGTTCCATGTATTCATCAATGGCGTCATGATTATTCTTGGCTACCCACTTTAGTCTGGACAAAAATTTCAACATTAGACCTGACAGGTTTATAAAACCTGTCAGGTCTGTCCCGTGTTAAATTGATAGCCATCATTCTCTAATTATTGAGTGGTATTATTCTCTCTATATTTTTGTTGTTGCACAATGACATGTTTCCCTCATTTTCTGCCAAAAAAGTTATCCCTGCATAATTCTTCTGGCACCGAGGCAATAATTTAATCTTGTCGGTACAAGTGTGCCGGAAACGCCGCCACGCGCTACGCTTGGGTGGTCTTATTCCGGCCTCATAGGCATCAAGTTAAGGCATTTCACCACGAAGACACGAAGAACACGAAGATTTTTCTTTGGTTTTTCTT
>JBAXTQ010000326.1:0-3478 GCA_037130115.1 Methylococcaceae bacterium | reverse complement strand
GGACTTACGTCGACATGAATCCAAACAGCAAGGGCGAGTTTGCTGCCGGCGTGTTGCGTTTAAAGGCGCAGTATGGCTCGCCGGTGTTGATGCGCATGTATAACGGCTTACCCAAAAACGGCAGGGACACGCAAGGCTTTGGCATCAATCAGTGTTCGCCGCATCTTCATAATGCCCATAATCCTCCAGAATCCGATGGCGGGCCGATGCGCTTTTTTGATTCCGGCAAGTGGTGGGACTATTGGTATCCCAATATACGTGCCGGTTTTGCCAGCACCCACAAAGCGGGAACCTATCATCCTAATGGCAAATGGTGTCCGGGCGATTGGCAGGAAACCCAAAGCACGCTGTGGTTTCATGATCACCGAATGGATTTTACTTCGCAAAATGTTTATAAGGGTTTGGCTTCTTTTTACACCTTGTTCAGTAAAGATATTAACCTGGATACCGATGATGAAACGACCGGCTTGAGGTTGCCCAGCGGTCAATACGATATACCGTTGTTGTTTACTGACAAGGTGCTGGATCAAACCGGACAGATGTTTTTTGACAGCTTTAATATTGAAGGCATTCTTGGCGATCAGCAAACCGTTAACTTTAAGATTAAACCCTATTTGACGGTTGATCGTCGTAAATATCGGTTCCGTTTTCTTGATGGAGGGCCTTCACGCTTTATTGAGTTGTCGTTAAGCAACGGTGCCAAACTTACCCGTATCGCCAATTGCGGCAATTTGTTGCCCAAGGCACAAGTCGTGTCCAGCATACGTTTAGGCGTTGCAGAACGCGCCGACGTTATTATTGATTTTAGTACTTATGCGCCGGGCACGGTTATTTACCTGGAAAACCGTCTCGAACAACTCAACGGCAAAGGCACGACCGGCAAGATTTTAGCTTCCGGCAGTAATACTCAATTGCTCAAGTTTATCGTATCAAGTGCCACTGTGGTTGATAACAGTGCACCGTTGGCGACGCTACAAACTCAGGTGATGGTGCCTTTCCCAGACCGCACTAAAAACCCGATAAAGATCAAGCGCAAGTTTGACTTTGGCACCAGCAATGGTGCTTGGGTGGTTAATGGTCAGTTCTTTAATCCAACAATTGTCAGCGCTTATCCGATAGAGGGCTCTCAGGAAGAGTGGACACTGACTTCGCCCGGTGGTTGGTCACATCCGGTGCATATCCATCATGAGGAATTCCAGATTACCAAACGCAATGGTAACGCACCCACTGCACTCGATGACTTATCCAGAAAAGATGTCGTGAGAATTGGTGATGCCGTCCAAGGAACGACGGGGTCTACGAGTATTACTTTCAACATGCAGTTTCGCGACTGGGTTGGCGATTACCCCATGCACTGCCATAACGTAGTGCACGAAGATCACGCCATGATGATTCGCTTTAAGATCGTGCCACCGACCGATCCCAATGCCGGCAAATAATGTTTCTAAATCAACTACTTAAAGAGTAACCAGCGATGAACAAAAGAGACTTTATTAAAAATATGACCGGCGCTTCTTTGGGAGCTGCGGCTTTAGCCTTTATTCCAGAGAGCTTTGCCATTCCTCTTACTCCGGTTACCGGCAACCAGGCCAGCCGCAGTAAACGGACTTTCCCAAACGTTCCGGTGTTAACGCATGAAGGCAAGGTAGTGCGTTTTTATGATGATCTGATCAAGAACAAGACGGTCATGATCAACTTTACGTACACCAATTGCCAAGGTATTTGTCCCGGTATGACCGCTAACCTGAAACAGGTTTATAAAGAATTCGGTGAGCGAATGGGTAAGGATATTTTTATGTATTCAATTTCCCTACAGCCCGAACACGATACCCCGGCGGTTTTAAAAGCCTATACCGAACTACACAAGATTAATCCGGGTTGGACATTTTTGACCGGCACCAAAGCCAATATTGAGCTGCTCAGAGAGCATCTGGGATTTAAGTTTTCTGATCCAAGTTTGGATAAGGACAAGAGTCAGCATCTGGGAGTTGTCAAGTTTGGTATTGAAGCACTGGAGCGATGGGGCATGGCGCCGGCTTTGGGTGACCCTAAATACCTTGCCGAATATGTTCGCTGGATGTACCCCAACGGCAGTCGCCCGGTATTATCGGAAATGATGGGTTAAAAACTCGTGGCAACGGGTTTTTTTTAGTGATCAAAACCGGTCGGGGCTTGCAACCCCGATTGAAACGTTTGAAGAACTTAACACTAACAAAGTAATTATTCAGTCCCCCTCTTTAAAAAAGAGGGGTTAGGGGAGATTTTTTAAATAAATCCCCCGCATTCCCCTTTTTAAAAGGGGGGAGGAGAATACTTACCAAACAAAATGTGAGTGACGGGGTTCAGTTTAAAACAAATAAATACTAACGAGGATTTTTCCATGCAGTTCAAACGTCTGACTATCACTATTGGCTTTATGGCTACATTGTTTGCAGCCAACACCGTATTTGGCGCACAAGGTAATCCAAATGGATTTAAACCCGCTATTTTTCCGGTTAGTCCCACGACCCCGCCGCCAGCAGTTCCGACGGCGTTTGATGTAACCGGTTATATACAGAGCGCTGCCGTCGATAAGCGTGTTTGCCCTGGCTTGGCCAACCTTGATCAGCGCCTTTATGGTGGCTGGGTAACCGTTAATGGCGTGGAGATTATCATTCCCTGCAATACCATCTTGCAAATGCCGGCCACTTCGTTGACCTGGGCAGAGCTTTTTGATCCTGCGTTGATAAATGATCTTACAGTACCTGCCGGTACTTCAGGTTTGGCACTTGAAGATAGAGACATGACGCAGGGAGCCTTGCCCTTGCCATCTTATGAAATTCATATTCAGGGCAATATTGTCAAAGACCCTGTGTCGAGTGAGTCCAAGTATATCGCCGGACTGGTTTTTATCTCACAACAGGCACTTAATCTGGGGCAGGGTTATATCAAATCCATTGATTATTCCAGCGGTGAACTGTGCGTTTCTTCCGGTCTGCCCACTACCGGACTACCGGGGCAAGCAATCCCCAATCAAGAGTGTTTGTCTCCGGACGCCCGTGTCAGGATTAACGACCCGGTCGGTCGTTTTGGCCTTAAACATGGAGGCACTGGTTGTTTAGCAATTGGCAATTGTGATGTTGAAGAGAGTCATTACGATCAACGGTTTACGGCGGATACGGATAATCCGACCATTCATGCGTCTACCGGTTTTCCGATGTGTATTCCAAGGGCATATCCTTTTGGTGCGGACGGTGATACGGATGCACTTTGCCCGCAACAGAATCGTCCCAAGCAAGGTAACAACGGCTCTAAATGTACAAATTTACCTGTCGCCAATGGCATTACTTTTCCCGCTTTTCCGGCACAAAAGGACGGTTATTGCCACAGCTTTGTCATGGATGCTTTACCCACAAATCCAGTGCCTCCAACAGGGCCTTGCGGAACGATTATCGACGCAAACGGAGTTGCCGTCACCAACCCTTGTACAACCCGTGCG
>JBAXTQ010000325.1:0-3496 GCA_037130115.1 Methylococcaceae bacterium | reverse complement strand
TTGCTTGATTGGGAAAATCCTGCTTTTAATGGGTAAAATATTCTCCAGAAATCACCTAAGACTTTTTGAGTGCAAGCGAGAATAAGCGTTTCCGGCACCCCGTAGAAAACAATAATAGATTGTGGTTAAAGTTGTTAGTGGATGCGGTTTTAGGTGCGCGGTGCGCACCCTACGACTAACCAAAAAAAACGGCGACCTAAGGCCGCCGTTTTTATAAATAAGAAAACCAACTATTAACTTAAAAGATAGGGAACAGATAACATCCTTTAAAAAAAGGTTATCTGTAAAATCGTCTTTAAATTAAACGTCAGAAAATCTATTCAACAATCTTACTTAAGCACGTTGTGCTTTTTTCTTGCCAGTATACAGAACGCCCATCAAGCCAGTCATAAACAACCAGACACCGGCTGGTAAAGGCACAGCTGCAGGAATTGTTGCAACATGGGACAAAAGAGTGCTGACAGTTACAGAAGAGCTATTATTTTGGGTAGTTAAACCATAGAGAGGACTCAGTAAAGTTAACCCAAAGTCGCTAAAAGAGGTTTTACCGTTAGACAAAACGTAAGCATCCCAAGATACCGTAGCTCCAGCGGCCACGGATACAACGCCGGAATTAATAACACTGTATGTACCGGATGTTCCCGGAGAAAAAGTGGTATTATCACCACTGCTATTAATTTCTACATTATTGTTCAAAAAGGCTAAAGTTGGAGCCGCAGGTTTAAGACTAATACCCTTGAATATCCTGTCTGCGAAGCTGCCCACAGCGGTAAGTGTATAGTTAAAAATAGCGACTGACGAAGAGTTATTAGTAATGCTACCAAACATCTCTAGATATTGATCAGTACCCAAGGTATTGCCAGCTACATTCAAGCCGTAAAATTTACTGTCTTGAGAAGAAGTAGTTGTAACACTTTTTGTAGTGGTAGTAACATCACTATAGGTATCGGTATACAAATAAGTAGTTGGTGTTGCAGGTATGCTTGTAGTATGACCGGCACTTGACGTAGTGACAACGGGAACTGTAGTAGAGCTTGCGGTAATAACTTTAGCATTTGTCGATACATCAGTTACCGTGCCTGCATCAAGTCCAGATCCATCATAGGTAAAACCGCTAAAAGTTAGTACTGGGCTTGCGTATGCTGGAGCTACAAAAGCAGCCATACCGGCCACTAAAACTACAGACTTGATTGTCGTCGATGATATTGATTTTTTCATAATATTCACTTAAGGTTTTTTTAATTAACAATCCAAAAAGCCGGGCAGCTTTCGGTATTTATCTCACAACAAGCTTAGGTTTATCGTCCATAAATCGTGCAAACAGGCCTATAGTGAGACACGAGTTTTAAATTTTTCTATTAATTTGCAATCTTAAAATGGTCACTTAAAATTTTTACTTGGTCGATTTGGTCGACACGCTTGAATAATACCACACTTAATACTATATTATTGTTACATTTAAAAGTAACAAAATATCTTGATGCAATCACATATTACCACAACACGTTTTGCTTGTTTATGACAATTGTAAGTAATAACTCTTTAAACATTGCGCTCATCGTTATACACAAGCACTAACCGTATAAAGCAGTACGCAGAAAATACCTCCCCCCAGAACACGCTGGAGCGTCACTGCCATTAAGTTAAGGTTTTTTGTAGAATTGTGGGAGCGTGGGAACGATAGGGTGGGGGTTATTTATTGCGAGTTACCTAAAGCGACACACAGACACTTCGGTTTGTAAGTTACGCTGTCGCTCGGCAATCGCTCCCGCATTGCTCTCGATCGCCGACTCAAACGTGCATCTTCCGCCCCCCGCATAATTCTCACGGGTGTGGTAAATGCAGAGTTTGCAGTCGCCTATAGCTGTCCATGCCGTAGTACCCGATGTAACTTCAAAATGCGGGCTACCAACCTAAGTCGGGACACTTTTGACTATGAACAATCACGGTGAACCCAGCAAGAGTAACAATAGGTTGTAGGGGTAGAAAATTTTCTACCCCTATGCGCGTCGTAATTTGCAAAGTTATTCGCGGGTTAGCGACAGCGTAACCCGACAAATCGAAGTGCCTATAAATCAATGGTATGCTTTGTAATTGCCATCCATAGCAACTGGATTCCGGCCAACCCTCGCTTCGCTCTCCCTGCCGGAATGACGGACTTTTTGGTACTTGGCGAATCATTCTGCTGTTCAGTGTCCCGCCTTAAGTTGGTAGCCAAAATGCGGAAACAAAAACGGCGACCCAAGGTCGCCGTTTTTATAAATAAGAAAACCGTCTATCAACTTAAAGGGAGACAGATAACATCCTTTAAAGGGATGTTATCTGTAAAATCGTAGCACTTTAAATTGAAAGCCGGAAAATCTATTCATCAATCTTTAGTACTTAAGCTTGTTGCGCTTTTTTCTTGCCGGTATAAAGAACGCCCATCAAACCAGTCATAAACAACCAAACACCGGCCGGTAAAGGCACTGCGGCAACAGCAATATTACCCGAATAAGAAGCGCCGGCAAGAGCTGTTCCACTAATTGCTAAATTATGCAAAGCAGGAGTATTAGAGGCTGTTCCGCCTGCCAACACTTGAAGTAAAGTGTTGAATGTAATTGTACCATATGATGTAGTAGCTGAAATGCTGCCAGGAGTAGATGAGAAAGTTAAAGCAGTTCCATCCAGGGTAGCACCAAAATCCGTTATACCGGGTATAATAGTTCCAAAATTGACTGAAAGATTGGTAATAAATGCACCAATACCGACATTACCAACGCTGGTAAAATCATAAAGATCAGTAAAAGCACCCGCCGTTAGACTTCCAGAACTGATTGATGCAGAGGTGCCTGCCGCAATATTTCCCAAACTTGTAACAGGAGAAGCGTTACCGACCATAGGAGCAACCAATAAGGAAGCTAAAGCCAAAGATTTTAAAATTTTCATGAAATAAATACCTATATGAGTGAGTAAAAAAGTAAAATTTAAAATGTGAAAAGTGAAAAGTGATCCACTCCTCATCTACAGCTTGTTTTATAAATCGCAGATACGCCCTACTTACAAGACAAAAAACATCCATGTACCCCTGACATCCTTACCCTATCTAAAAAGAGGAACTCTTGTTCCATCATTTATTGACGGAACGAAACGCAATTATTAACAACATTAACGCAGCGTTCACCCTGCTTAAATCAACGGAGTACAGGTAAGACAATGACTTGCTACCGTCATTAATAACAAATATAGTAGATATAACTCGATGTTCAAGTTTTTGAGCGTATAAAAACGGATATGTTAAAATTAATTAAAATTGGTTATATTTCAACAACCTGTTGATGCACGCCACCGGAGCACGCTAAAAAACTTTTGCCACTGAGCTACAGAATGATTCGCCAAGTACCAAAAAGTCCGTCATTCCGGCAGGGAGAGCGAAGCGAGGGTTGGCCGGAATCCAGTTGCCATGGATGGCAATTACAAAGCATACAATTGATTTATAGACACTTCGATTTGTCGG
>JBAXTQ010000324.1:0-3539 GCA_037130115.1 Methylococcaceae bacterium | reverse complement strand
TACATCGTAAGCTATTGTTTTTTTAGGGTGGCTTGAGATGCTCTGAATTGCTGATTATCATGACAAGGTGAATGAGCTACTGGCAGCGGATAACTCGTTTGCGATAGTAACGGCAACGCACATACTGACACAACAGACCCGAAAGAATGATGAGGAACGCTATCAGGCCAAGCGGCTGTTGGTACGATTACTCTATCAACGCAAATGGGATAAGCAGCAGGTTATCGACTTGTTTGGCGTAATTGACTGGATGATGCGCTTACCTGAAGAACTTGAGCAACAATTATGGCAAGAAATCGAAATCCTTGAGGAGAATGAAACAATGCAATATGTAACGAGTGTAGAAAGAATGGGAATTGCCAAGGGAAGACAAGAGGGTCTGCAAGAAGGATTACTGAAAGGCGAGGCCGAAATGCTTGGCTTAATGCTTAAGCATCGTTTTGGTGAGTTATCTGATACAGTTGCCAACAGATTAAGGCACGCCAGCGAAGATCAACTCAAAGAGTGGCTTATTAGCGCCATCTTAGCGCCAACTTTGGATGCTGTTTTCAATGATGGTATGACCCACTAAAATTTAGGCAAGATGCAAAAATAAACCACCGATTTTGTAGATACTCTGTTAAATTTCAAGTTAAGGAACGTGCATGAAATAACTTGACCATTTATATCCCCTCACCCCAACCCTCTCCCAGAGAGCATAGGTATCTACACAAATAAAAGCAACGTCATTCCGGCAGGGATTGCCGGAATCCAAAGCACAAGGATGTGAAAAATTAGATCGAATTTGGATTTATATCGCTAAAATTTGGTTTGCATATCCAATATTGCCATCCATGGCTTCTGGATCACGGCAATCCCTGCCGAGATGACGACTTGTATAGATACCTATGCCCTCTGGGCATAGGTATCTATACAACTTAAAACCGCAAAAAGTAGTAACATATATGAATATAAAAAAAATTAACAGACATCGATCCGCGCTTGGTAAAGCGTCACCAACAATTGGTAACCGAGCATTTGAACTCCACAGATGCTTTGAGTGCGGGCTTACGGTCATTGCCTAATAAAACCAGCAGTTTTGCCAGTACCCAAGCCGCGTGGCGTTTTTATAAAAATCCCAGTGTAACCTTAACGAAACTGCATGAGCCTTTATTGCTCTCAGCCCATGAAGGCATTGCTACGCATTGTAGTAACTATGCCTTATGCGTACATGATTGGTCACGCTTGAATTACCGAAAACATGCCAGTAAGCTGGATAAATACCAGATAACGCACGAAACTGATATGGGCTATGATTTACAAACCAGCCTTATTATTAGTGATCAAACGGGGCAACCCATTGCGCCGGTTGCGCAAAGACTGGTTACGGCTGATGGTAGTTACGCAACCTATCAAGAGCAAGCATTGTCGGTAACCGTTGAAAATCATTTGGATGAAGTGACCCACTGTATAGATGAGCTGGAACAGCAGGATTTTACCAAACCGCTGGTTCATATCATTGATCGAGAATCGGATTCTATTGCGCATATAAGTAGGTGATCAAAAGTCTTTTAACAAAATAAAATACCGTCAACTTCATATAGTCTGCTTGCGGCAAGCACTTTGTCATATTAAGAAATGTTAAAAGACTTTTGAACGATTACTTACGCCACTGGGAAGCTAACCATTATTTATGGTTAGCACGCGCTAAAAAGACTTCTTCTATTAAGTTTCAAAATAAATCAATGGGATGTGCGCAAGTCGCTGACGCGTTGCATTTCAAGAAAACACGGTTAGTCGATTATCATGGCAAACCCCACTGGCAATGGGTTGCAGAAGCACCGATAAGCATAACGCGCAAAGCACGACCCAGTCAGAAAAAACAGAAAAAACCAGAAATTCCTGGTGTACCCGTCGCCGCACGGCTGGTGGTAAGTCGTATTTTATCGAACGACGGCGAAATACTTGCCGAATGGTTACTGATGACTAATGTGGTTGCTGTAGAAGCCAGCGACATTGCGCTCTGGTACTACTGGCGGTGGCAAATTGAATGTTTTTTTAAGCTGCTAAAAAAAGCCGGACATGATCTGGAATCCTGGCAACAGGAAACCGGCTTGGCTATTTCCAAACGTTTGCTTGTGGTCAGTATGGCTTGTGTCGTTGTTTGGGAAATAGCAGCGGCTACAGGCGAAAAAGCACAAACGTTGCGTACTTTTTTAATCAAGTTGAGCGGTAGACAAATGAAATGGGGGAAGTCCTTTACTAATCCTGCGTTATTGGCTGGCTTATGGGTATTTATTTCCATGCAGGAAGTCTTGGATTTTTATTCCCCTGAAGAGATTGCCGCTTTACACGAAACAGCCCGCAATTTTCTCATGTAAGTTGTGTAGATACCTATGCCCAGAGAGCATAGGTATCTACACAACTCGTCATTCCGGCAGGGAGAGCGAAGCGAGGGTTGGCCGGAATCCAGTTGCCATGGATGGCAATTACAAAGCATACAATTGATTTATAGCAATACTTTCGCCAAAAGTAAGGCAGCCCTGACGTGAGTTCTGCCTTACTTTGTGGCATTGATAATTTGGTTGTCGATTAAAAACTCACTTGGCAAAAATGCCAAACAGTTTTTAATCCAGCACTGGTATTTGCTGACTATGGAAACGATTTTCAGAACCAGCATACTCTTAATATTCATACCTTGGAGCTGTCGCATTAGCTTTTCCGTTTGGCGAAGGTATTGTTATAGACACAGAGATTTGTCGGGTTACGCTGTCGCTAACCTACGCGACTAACGTTGCAAATTACGACATGTAGTAAGGATAGAAACTATCTACCCCTACAACCTATCGTTACTCTTTCTGGATTCACCGTGATTGTTCATAGTCAAAAGTGTCTCAACTTAAGTTGGTAGCCCAAAGAGGGGAATAAATGCTTTCGCACACAAATCAAAATATATTCAACTACGAACAGTCTCGTTTGCATAGCCATATTGATAAGTTGGAATTGGCTGTTTTGACTTGTTCACAACCAAGCCAAGCAAGTTTGTCTGCTCCAGAATAAGCATGGAATGTTGCAGCTCGTCAGAAGTATTCTTGCCATCCTCTACCACAAGTAAAGCCGCATCGATATGTGGCATAAACAACAAGGCATCATCCGCTGCAAAAAGCGGCGGAATATCAAAAATAATGATTCGGGATGCATAGCGCGATTTAATCTCGTTAATCAAATTGACCATTTTTCGGGATGAAATCAACTCTGAAGCATTATGCTTAGACCTTGTTCCAGGCAACACAACCAAACGCTTAATGCCAGGATTGATTAAGGTATCTTCTAACAAAACATCGCCGTTCAAATAATCGAAAAGCCCAAACTCCCACTGAAGGCCGAGATATTGGCCCATACTGGGACGCCTGAGATCAGCATCAACGAGGAGAACACTTTGGTTTCCCTCCATCGCAATGGCAATCGCAAGATTGACTGAGATAAACGTTTTACCTGCGCCTATGGTCGCGCTGGTAATGGCAAAACTATTCCAGTTATTCTCCCTAAGCTGCATGAGG
>JBAXTQ010000323.1:0-3562 GCA_037130115.1 Methylococcaceae bacterium | reverse complement strand
GCAAACCGTTTGCAGAGATATTTAAACACTATGGCTACGACTTTTTTAAAATCGACGCCCTGTTGTTTAGCCCGGCCAGTGTCATTGTAACGGCGGTTGATTCAGGTAAAAGTTTCCGTGCCGGAAAACTGGATAATGCTTTGCTGGATCTGTCATTTGGTGCATAAAAACACAGGTAATGCTTTATTACACGATCAAGTTTTGTGTTTCCGCACTGATCATCGTACTGATTTCGGAAATTGCCAAACGCCATAGCGGCTTTGCTGCGCTGCTGGCTTCATTGCCGCTGACGTCGTTGCTGGCGATGATTTGGATGCATGTTGAGGGTGTGGAATCAACTCAAATCGCCACGCTTACCAGCCAAATAGCCTGGTTGGTGCTGCCATCGTTGTTGTTTTTTATACTGTTTCCGGTATTGATTAAACAGGGCTTGGGATTTTGGTTTAGCTTGGGACTTTCGGCAACAGCGACCATCACCGGTTACTTGTTATTATTGCCGTTGCTACGACGATTTGGAGTGCAGTTATAAACATGGGACGTATCGCCATTTTTACCGATGATCCGGGTTGGCATGGCAAACAATTAAGTCTGGCTTTTGCCAATCTGGGTTATAGCAGTGATTTTGTTTCCTTAACACAGTGTAGTTTTGCTATTAAACCGGGTCAAAGTCCAATCATTATTCCCGGCTTTGAACAGGCCCTTCCAGATGCCGCTTTTGTGCGCGGTGTGCCTGGTGGATCATTGGAAGAAGTCGTGTTGTATCTGGATTTTCTTCATGCCTTAAAAGTGATGGGTATTCCCGTTTACAATGATGGTTATGCGGTAGAGCGCAGTGTTGATAAGGGCATGACCAGCTTTTTGCTACACAATGCAGGACTACCTACGCCGTTAACCTGGGTTTTACGCAATCGGGATGACGCGTTAAGTATTGCTGAAAGTGAATTAAAAAAAGGAAATTTATTGATTACCAAGCCCTTGTTTGGCTCACAAGGTGAAGGCATTCGACGTCTTGAAAAAACAACCGATTTAATCTGGTTGACCGGTAGTCACGGCGTTTATTATTTACAACGTTTTGTGCATTGTTCCGGCGAGGGCTTTTCTGATAATCGTGTGTTTGTGGTTAATGGTCGTGCCGTTGCGGCTATGCGCAGACGCGGTAAATCCTGGTTAAATAATGTGGCGCGGGGTGCCAGTTGTGAGCAGATTGAGCTGGATGCCGAAATGGCAGCGTTGGCTGTTAAAGCGACAGCGGCCTTGGCAATGGATTACGCGGGCGTGGACATTATTCAGGATAAAGACGGTCAGTATACGATTATCGAAGTCAACAGTATTCCGGCCTGGAAAGGTTTGGAAAGTGTTTGCGATGTCACCATTGCACAAATTTTGGCCGAAGATTTAATCAACCGTTACCTTAACGCGTTATGATTTCTCCACAACAACTCAGTGAGCTTTATCAACAAGCCTGTGAAGTGGAATTACAGGCATTTAAGCCGGGTAATGTGAGTGTCTATGCAGACGGGCATGATATGACGGTTGCTGATTTTAGGCTCAGCGCCAAAGTAAGCGCAGCTCCGCTCTGTAATCCTGATTATTCGCTAGGAGAAAAAATATTTTATGCCGTTAAGGCAACCCGCGAGGCGGTGTTTTGTAATACCAATTTAGGGATTATTTTACTGTGTGCGCCCTTAATTCAGGCGATCAGTTATATACGGCCGGATTTGACGTTAAGGCAGGCATTGAATCAGGTTTTAACGACCACAACTCTGGAAGATGCCGAGTGGGTTTTTAAAGCCATCAGGTTGGCATCGCCAGGCGGCTTGGGCAGTTCCAACGAGCAGGATGTCGCAGAGAAACCCTCGGTTAATCTGGCTGAAGCCATGCGATTGGCCAGTGCAAAGGATCGTATCGCCCTGCAATACATGACCGGTTATCAAGATATTTTTGATTTTGCCGTCTTGATACATTACAATGCCTCGAGTAAATGGGGTGATCAGGAATGGGCTGCTGTGTCCGTTTATGTCGGCTTATTATGCCAATTTCCTGATAGTCACATTGAAAGAAAATACGGTAATAAGTACTCGGAAATGGTAGTTGCCGAGATGTCTCATCTTAGAGACGAGTTATCCAAAGCAAAAAGACCTGAACACACACTGCCGTTACTTTATCGTATTGATGACGCTTTTAAATCCAGGGGTATAAATCCTGGCACAATGGCGGATATGACGGTAGCAACGGTATTAACCGTATTTTTAGAAGAGGTTATTAAGTTAACGCTTCGCAATAAAAATCTCCCCACTTAATGGTTGGGAGCGAATAAAAACTCGATATTAGCTCGAATTTTTCATTTTTTCTTCATAAGGTATATTTAACATGGCAAAGATTAATAAAGTATTAATTGGTGAGTCTTTAGTTGGCGAAGGCAACGAGATTGCGCATATCGATTTGATGGTAGGACCCCGTGGTTCAGCTGCCGAGTCTGCATTTGCAAACGCATTAACAAACAACAAAGACGGTTTTTCTACTTTGTTAGCTGTTGTTGCTCCTAACCTGATGGTTAAGCCTGCAACTATCTTATTCAACAAAGTAACCATCAAAGGTTCCAAACAAGCTGTTCAAATGTTTGGTCCTGCTCAACGTGCTGTTGCTATGGCTGTTGCTGATTGTGTTGAAGACGGTACAATCCCTGCTGACGAAGCTGACGATTTATTCATCTCTGTTGGTGTATTCATTCACTGGCAAGCAGAAGATGATGCGTTGATTGAAAAATTCAACTATCAAGCAACCAAAGAAGCTCTGAAACGCGCTATCGCCGGTTCACCAACTGCTGCTGAAGTTGTAGCTGCAAAATCAACTGCTAAACATCCGTTCGCAGTTAACAACGAAGGTTAATTCCTTGACAAGATGCGTTAACGCATCTTGTCTGAGTTGTTAAAAATACCCCGGCTTGCCGGGGTATTTTTTTGTCTATCGATTTTGAATATCTGCACGGCTTATCGCGCCGGAATGAAGTGCGCTGGCAATCAGCGCCTGCTTTACGCCTGCCTGTTTTAAGGCATGTAAATCATCGGCGTTTCTTACGCCACCCGCCGCAATAAATTGTTTATCCGGATAGTCCCTGCAAAACCCGTTTAACTTGAGCAAATCAGGCCCTTGATGGCTACCCACACGACTTAAGGTCATAATGATAATGTTATCCGGCCACAAATCCGGTTTGCAAAAAAGACTTTTTGCACCCAGTTCGCCAGTCATCGAATAATCCAGAGAAAGAATAAAGCGGTTATTGAAGTCTTTGAGTTCTAAAACAGTTTCATCGCTATAACTTTCACTGCCTAATACCGGCAAATGATTTTGAGGATACTTTTTAACGCGCTGATAGCCACTATCTATCCAGAAGGTGAGGTGTGGAAAACAGTTAACCACCGCCGTGATTAAACGCTCATGGTCGCTTTGTTGCGTAATGGCATTTAAATCAGCAATATAAATCGTGTCAAAATTATAAAACCCCAGAAACGCTTCAATAACCTGATAAATGTCCGAAGACGGACACAGTTTGGTATTAATG
>JBAXTQ010000322.1:0-3590 GCA_037130115.1 Methylococcaceae bacterium | reverse complement strand
AAAAATTATGACAATGGATTATAAAAAAACACTAAATTTACCTAATACCGCTTTCCCCATGAAAGGCAATCTGGCGCAACGCGAGCCGGAACGGTTAAAAAAATGGAACGAAGCCGACTTGTATCATAAAATCAGGCAAGCCTTTACCGGACGCCCGAAGTTTATCCTGCATGATGGCCCTCCTTATGCCAATGGCGAGATTCATATCGGTCATGCGGTTAATAAGGTCTTAAAAGACATTATTGTTAAATCAAAAACCTTGAGTGGTTTTGACGCGCCTTATGTCCCCGGTTGGGATTGTCACGGTTTGCCTATTGAATTGATGGTGGAAAAGAAAATCGGTAAAGCGGGCATTAAAGTATCGCCTGCCGTTTTTCGCAAAGCCTGCCGTGAATATGCGGGCAAGCAAGTCAATATACAAAAAGAAGCGTTTGTCCGCTTGGGTATTTTAGGTGATTGGGACAATCCCTACTTAACCATGGATTATGCTTTTGAAGCGAACATCGTGCGTTCGTTGGGAAAAATCACCCAAAAAGGTCATGTTGTCGCCGGTGCCAAGCCCGTACACTGGTGTACGGATTGCGGTTCTGCTTTGGCAGAAGCCGAGGTTGAATATGAAGACAAACATTCGCCTGCCATTGATGTGCGTTTTCAGGTCGTTGATGAGGACGGCTTTATGGGCTTGTGTCATCATGCACCCGAGCATGAAGGGCGGGGCGTGTTATCGGTCGTCATTTGGACGACAACGCCTTGGACGTTGCCTGCCAATCAGGGGGTGGCCTTAAATCCCGATTTGGAATACGTCGTCGTGCAATGTGAAACAGAGCGTTTGGTTGTTGCTGAAGCCTTGCTTAAAGACACCATGCTCCGTTATGGCATTAATGATTATCATGTTATCGGTTATTGCAAAGGTTCGGCTTGGGAACACCAGTTATTACAACATCCTTTTTATGATCGGCAAGTGCCCATTATTTTGGGTGACCACGTTACCACAGAAGCCGGTACCGGTGCGGTACATACTGCGCCAGGTCATGGTCAGGACGATTATATCGTCGGTCAGAAATACGGCTTGCCTATTGATAATCCGGTCGGTGCTGATGGCGTATTTTTACCCAATACCGAAATCTTTGCCGGTGAACATGTTTTTAATGCCAATGCCCATGTCTTGGAAGTGCTGGAAACCTTGGGCAAGCTGGTGCATCAACAAGCTATTTTGCACAGTTATCCGCATTGCTGGCGTCATAAAACACCGATTATTTTTAGAGCGACACCGCAATGGTTTATCTCTATGAATCAAAACAAATTGCGCGAGCAAGCCTTGGCTGAAGTCAAGCGTGTCAACTGGGTTCCCGAATGGGGTCAGGCGCGTATAGAAAGCATGATAGAAGGTCGCCCGGATTGGTGTATTTCGCGCCAACGCACTTGGGGCGTACCGATTACGTTTTTTATCCATAAAGAGACCCGCGAACTGCATCCCCGTACCGGTGTGTTGATTGAACAAGTTGCCAAACGGATTGAAGAAAAAGGCATCGAAGCGTGGTTTGAATTGGAGAAAGAAGAATTGCTCGGTGCAGAAGCGGCTGATTACGAAAAAATGACCGATACTCTGGATGTCTGGTTTGATTCAGGCGTGACTCATGCCTGCGTACTGGATAAACGCGAGCAATTGACGTTTCCTGCCGATTTGTATCTGGAAGGCTCTGACCAACATCGCGGCTGGTTTCAATCGTCATTATTGGCATCAACCGCCATGAACGATGTAGCGCCTTACAAAGCCGTGTTGACGCATGGGTTTACCGTTGACAAGAACGGCGAAAAAATGTCCAAATCCAAAGGCAATGTTATTCCGCCACAAGCCGTCATGAAAAATCTGGGCGCTGACGTATTGCGCTTATGGATTGCTTCGACTGATTATCGTAGCGAAATGCGCGTGTCTGATGAAATTCTGGAACGTACTTCTGACGGTTACCGCCGATTAAGAAATACTGCACGGTTCTTGTTATCCAACCTGGATGACTTTAATCCTGCACAGGATCTGGTTGATACCGCTGATTTATTGGCCTTGGATCGCTGGGTAATTGATAGGGCTTACGCATTGCAGGAAGAAGTCAAAACCGCTTACGAAACCTATCAGTTTCAACAGCTCTTTCAAAAGGTACATCATTTTTGCGTAATTGATCTGGGCGGATTTTATCTGGATATTATTAAAGACCGTCAATACACGGCAAAAGCCGATGGCTTGGCGCGACGCTCTGCACAAACCGCGATGTATCATGTATTGGAAGCCTTGGTGCGCTGGTTGGCTCCTATTATCAGTTATACCGCCGATGAAATCTGGCAGTATATGCCGGGTGAGCGCAGTGAATCGGTATTTTTGGAAACCTGGTATCATGGCTTGGTTAAGCTGGATGACAGTGCGCCGATGAATCGCGAGTTCTGGCAAAAAGTCATGTCCGTAAAAACTGCCGTGAGTAAAGAACTGGAAAAAAGTCGCGGTAAAGGCGACATCGGTTCTTCTCTAAATGCTGAAGTCGAGCTGTATTGTAATACCGGGTTTTTTGATGCCTTAAAGCAGTTGGCCGATGAGCTGCATTTTATTTTTATCACGTCCAATGCGTTTCTTATCGCGGAACAGTTCACCCCGGACGATGCCATTCAGACTGAGCTTGACGGCGTTAAATTAAAAGTGCTTGTTTCCAAACATCAAAAATGTGTGCGTTGTTGGCATCAACGTTATGACGTCGCTGAACATGCCGAACATCCCGAGTTATGTGGTCGCTGCATTGAAAACGTAGCCGGCGCGGGTGAACATCGACATTATGCGTAATTTTAGTATGTTGAAATGGTTAGGCTTATCGTTATTTGCAATACTGTTGGATCAGGGAACCAAGCTGGCTATAGACGGCTCCATGAAGCTTTATCAGTCGATTCCGGTTTTGCCGTTTTTTAAATTGACCTACGTACACAATACCGGTGCAGCGTTTAGTTTTTTAAGTGAAGCGGGTGGCTGGCAACGCTGGTTTTTTGCAGGACTTGCCTTGGCTATCAGTTGTGTTATCGCCGTTTGGCTGGCGCGTCTCAAGCCGCATGAGACTTTGCTGGCCGTGGCTTTGGCGCTGGTGTTGGGCGGTGCGATTGGTAATCTGATTGACCGTTTGGCTTATGGTTACGTCATCGATTTTCTGGATGTTTATTACCAAACCTGGCATTGGCCGGCGTTTAATATTGCCGATTCCGCGATTACCTTGGGCGTTATTTTAATGCTGTTGGAGTCATTCGGCTTGGTAAAATCGAAAGATACGGCGGAATGAAGAGCAGCATTCGATATTTACAAAAACCTTAAAAGATTTTCACCACGAAGACACGAAGGACACGAAGAAAAAAACTTTGTGTCTTAGTGGTGAAAAAATAGACGTAGGCCGGAATAAGGCCACCCAAGCGTAGCGCGTGGTTGCGTTTCCGGCACACTCGTCCAGAGCTGAGTAGGGTGCGCATCGCGCACCACAACCATGCCAGAGAAAGAAACCCAATAGGCTACAGCTAGGAGTCTGTCCGACTTAAGGTTTAATACTCCATTTTCTTCATAAAAA
>JBAXTQ010000321.1:0-3639 GCA_037130115.1 Methylococcaceae bacterium | reverse complement strand
AAGAAAAACCAAAGAAAAATCTTCGTGTTCTTCGTGTCTTCGTGGTGAAATGTCTGGTTATCAATTTAACATGGGGCAGACCTGACAGGTTTTATAAACCTGTCAGGTCTAACGTCGGTATTGTTGTCCTGACTAAAGTGGGTAGCCAAATGTCTTAAGTTGATATCTATAGTGGTGCGCGATGCGCACCCTACTACTATATTATCCGTGTGTATCAGTAAAATCCGTCTCATCTGTGTTCTATAAAACGTGCGAGACGATTATGTCCGTTCGGACAACAAAAGAAGTTTTCGGGCGACACCGTCCTTCAATCTTCTTGATGCCAAAATTATTAACTGTTTTTTGTAAAGATAAAAAATCTGGAACAGTTATTGCTAATAGTATTAAATACCACTGACTAAAACAAAACTGGTGTTGTAAAAAGCCAAACCAACCATCGGGCAATAGGAAAAAAGATATGACCATTCGCGTCGCCATTCGTCACAAAACGATATACAAATTCGATAGACCGGTATCCTTGTCGCCGCACGTGTTTAGATTACGTCCGGCCGTCCATAGCCGCACGCCTATCAAGGCTTACGCTTTGCGCATTGAGCCCAAGAATCATTTTATTAATTGGCAACAAGATCCTTTTGGCAATCTGGTTGCACGCGTGGTGTTTCCTGATAAATGCCAACAACTCAGTGTTGAAGTTGAAGTCATTGCCGATATGACAGTGATTAACCCCTTCGATTTCTTTGTTGAAGAATATGCAGAGAACTATCCTTTTAAATACGATGAACTGACGCTCAAAGAGCTTCAGCCGTATCTGGAAATCACTGAAAACGGCCCGTTATTGGTACAGTGGACAAAAGCATTTGACAGCAGAAAGCGCTCTATCAATGATTTTTTAGTCGATATTAATCGCGCTGTTTTTGAGGCCATCAGCTATAACATCCGCATGGAAGTGGGCATACAAAGCTGTGAAGATACGCTGACAATACTCAGTGGTTCGTGTCGGGATTCAGCCTGGTTATTGGTGCAGGTACTCCGCCATCTTGGGCTGGCCGCCCGCTTTGTATCCGGTTATCTGGTGCAATTAACGTCTGATATAAAATCACTGGACGGCCCTTCAGGTCCGGAGCAGGATTTTACTGACTTACATGCCTGGACAGAAGTTTATATCCCCGGTGCCGGCTGGATAGGACTAGACCCGACTTCGGGTTTATTGACCGGCGAAGGTCATATTCCCTTGGCTTGTACGCCCGATCCTGCCAGTGCGGCACCGGTAACCGGCGGTACTGACAAGTGTAAAGTGGAATTTGAATTTAGTAATACCGTGGATCGTATGCACGAAGATCCCCGGGTGACCAAACCTTATACCGAGGAGCAGTGGTATCACATTGATGCGCTGGGTCAATATGTTGACAAGCAGTTAATGGAAGACGATGTTCGCTTGACCATGGGCGGCGAACCTACCTTTGTTTCGGTCGATGATATGGAAGGCGACGAATGGAACACGCACGCTGATGGTGCAAACAAACGTGAACGTGCACAACAATTGACCATTCGTTTGCGGGATGTCTTTGCAAAAGGGGCCATGTTGCATTATGGACAAGGTAAATGGTATCCCGGTGAGCCATTGCCGCGTTGGCAATATGGTATTTTTTGGCGCAAAGATGGCACTTCGATTTGGCGCAACCCGGATTTGTTGGCCGATATTAACAAAGATTACGGCCATACCGTCAAACAGGCGCAAAAATTTATTCACCAAATCAGTCAACGTTTGGGGGTTCAGTCCCGCTATATCGAAACGGCTTTTGAAGACAGTTTTTATTATCTCTGGCAAGAAGGCACCTTGCCTGAAAATCTTGATCCTTCAAAAATCAACCTGAAAGACTCTATTGAACGAAAAACCTTAGCCAAGCTATTGGATGTAGGTTTGGATCAGCCCGTTGGTTTTACTTTGCCGATTAAATGGAATTGGTCTGATCTCTGCTGGAAAAGTGGCCCTTGGGATTTTCGACGCGGAGCGATGTTTCTGATTCCAGGCAACTCGCCCATGGGTATGCGTTTACCTTTGGATAGCCTGCCTTGGGTTGCACCGGATAAACGGGACTCGCAAGAACCCCAAAGCCTGTTTGGAGACTTGCCGGAATTGGGCGATTATTATGGTGAAGTGACGCGCCGCTATAGCCATCTTGAAATTAAAAAAAGAGAGCATCCGGAAATTATTGACCAGGCCGTGGGTGATGATTTAACTCACGAAGTTGAAGTGCCGCATACCGCGTTGTGTGTGGAAGCCCGGGAAGGCCGGTTGTATATCTTTATGCCGCCGCTAACCTTGCTGGAACATTATCTGGAACTGGTCGCCGCCATTGAAGCCACCGCTGAAAACTTGGCAATGCCGGTGGTCATGGAAGGTTATGAGCCGCCTCGTGATTATCGTATCGAACGTTTAATGGTGACACCGGATCCCGGCGTCATTGAGGTGAACATTCATCCGTCCAAAACCTGGCCGGAGTTGGTGGAAAAAACCCATATCATTTATGAACAGGCGCACCTGACCCGATTAGGCACTGAAAAATTTATGCAGGATGGTCGCCATACCGGAACCGGTGGCGGCAATCATATTACCATGGGTGCGGAAATGCCGACCGACAGTCCGCTGTTGCGTCGCCCTGACTTGTTGCGCAGTCTGATTACTTACTGGCAACATCATCCCGGTTTGTCGTATTTGTTTTCAGGCATGTTTATCGGCCCCACCAGTCAAGCGCCTCGCGTTGATGAAGGTCGGGACGAAAAACTCTATGAGCTGGAAATTGCTTTTCAACAAATCCCCGAAGGCGAAGTGCCCGAGCCTTGGTTGGTTGATCGCTTGCTGCGCCATTTACTGACCGATATAACCGGCAACACACATCGTTCCGAGTTTTGTATTGATAAACTCTACTCCCCTGATAGCTCAACCGGCCGACTGGGTATTTTGGAACTGCGTTCTTTTGAAATGCCGCCCCATGCCCAAATGTCACTGGTGCAAATCGTGTTGCTGCGGTCATTGATTGCCTGGTTCTGGCGCGAACCCTATAAGCACGACTTGGTGCGCTGGGGAACCGAGCTGCATGACCAATTTATGTTGCCGCATTATGTCCGCGAAGACATGAAGCAAGTCACTAAAGACTTGCAACGTGCCGGTTTTGGTTTTGATCTGGAATGGCTGGAGCCGTTTTTCGAATTCCGCTTTCCACGTTATGGCAATACCCAGATTGACGGCATTGATATGGAATTGCGTTTTGCCATTGAGCCTTGGCATGTACTGGGCGAAGAAGTCAGCAGCACCGGCACTGCGCGTTATGTAGATTCATCCGTTGAGCGCATCCAGGTATCGGTCACCGGCTTTACTGAAGGCCGTTATGTCATTACTTGTAACAGTCGACGTTTACCCATGCGCAACACCGGTCGCAAAGGCGAGTTTGTTGCCGGTGTCCGTTATCGCGCCTGGCAGCCACCGTCAGCCTTGCATCCAACAATAGCGCCCCATGTACCTTTGGTTTTTGATGTCATTGATACCTGGAATGGCCGTTCAGTGGGTGGCTGTACTTATTATGTCGCGCATCCCGGCGGTCGTAGTTATGATGATTTCCCGGTCAACGATTATGCAGC
>JBAXTQ010000320.1:0-3659 GCA_037130115.1 Methylococcaceae bacterium | reverse complement strand
TTGCCGCGAGTTTGACTTCTACGACCACCGGTATTTGTACCGTCAGTGGCACCACCGTTACCGGCGTCACCGCAGGCATTTGTTCCATTACCGCTAAGCAAGCGGGCAACGCCAACTACAATGCGGCGACATCGGTAACGCAGTCCATCACCATCGGTAAGTCCAACCAGACTCTCACCTTTGGAGCCGTTCCTGCTATTACCGTGGGTAGCCTCGGAACGGTTTCAGCACCATCTACTTCAGGTCTTGCCGCGAGTTTGACTTCTACGACCCCCGATATTTGTACGGTCAGTGACACTACCGTTACCGGAGTCAGCGCAGGCACTTGCGCCATTACCGCTACTCAAGCGGGCAACGCCAACTATAATGCGGCCACGGCGGTTACTCAGTCCATCACCATCGGCAAGTCCAACCAGACAATCAACTTTGGAGCAGTGCCCACTATTGTTGTTAAAGGGACGGGAACGGTTTCAGCAACAGCTACTTCAGGTCTTGCCGCGAGTTTGACCTCTACTACCCCGGGTATTTGTACGGTCAGTGGCACCACCGTTACCGGAGTTACGGAAGGCACTTGCGACATCACCGCTAATCAAGCGGGTAACGCCAACTACAATGCGGCCACGGCGGTAACCCAGTCTTTTGCAATAACTACAGCAATACTAAACACACCGGAAATTGTTCTGCTTACTCCGTCTAATACAGATGCAGTGACACTGGCTTGGTTGCCGGTTACTATGGACGTGCCAGCCAGTCAGGTAGCTTATGCTGTTTATGTATCTACAACCAATAACTTCAAACCCAACGCCGCCAATTTACATCATACGGTTACGGGTGAAACTCAAACCGTCCTTACCGGGCTGAATGCTGCTACCACCTACTATGTTCTTGTCATTGCTGATAATCAGCAGGGTGCTGTCATCGATGGCACAAAATATATGCCGGTGACGACATTCAATGAACCGTTAATATTTAACACGACTATCCCCGTGGCAACCAGCGCTGCATTAGGTCTGGGTTTGCATACCCAGAATGGTGACACCCTGACCTTTAATAAAACAGCTGGAACCACGGTGCCAATGATCAATAGTGTATTGGTTAGTCAGGGCAGCGACGGCTACTTGTTACGGCGTGTGGACAATGTGACCGTCTCGGGTTCACAAATCAACATTGCCACCAGTTCGGCTTCCTTGTCTGATGTGTTGGATCAAGGCACAGTTTCCACTACCATGCAGCTTTTTGATGTCGCTGGTGTTAACGCTAACGCGCCTGTTTCTGCCAACACTATGATGCGGTCACAGTATGCAGCATTGCCAAATGGCAATCGTTATAGTCAAATAAATTGGGATAATCAGTTACTGACGGCAAAGCAAACGGATCATGCTTACCAAGATAATCAATTAACGGTCACACCACAAAGCATTCCAGGCCAACTTACCATTGCTATGCAAAAAAGTGCGGCTTCTATTACCGAAGAAGTGACCTTAAAGGCTTCGGTGAAATTTACGCCATCGCTAGAAACCGACCTCAGGTGGTCAGCTACTGGCGGCATTACCAGTGGTAAATTAATGGCGCGTGGTGTTTTAAGTCTTGATGCGGATACCGTCTACGACTTTAAAGCCGCCGGCAGTTATAACCCGGCTCCGGTTGTCTTAACCACTAAAACATATTCAGCTTATTACTTAGTCGGCGGTTTATATGTTTATCAGGAAGTAACGTTGACGGTCAAGGCTAAAATTACTGCTTCGGCTAATGCCGCCATTAATGCTTCGACTCACGCCAAGGCAACGGAAACGGTCAGTGTTGGTGTTTCCTATAATCCAGCGACTGCTCAGTGGGAGCCGGTTTTTGATCAAACTGAAAATAAAAGTCTTACTGCGACAATAAATATCAATGGCGGCGTACAGGCAGAAGTCCGTTTAATTCCTGAAATTGAAGTTAAATTCTACAAAGTGGTTGCTGGAACGCTTACCATTGAACCGTATTTAAAGGGAGACGTACAAGCGACAGAAATTACCACTGACCCGATATTACTGGCTGCGTTGGCACCGAATTTAGTACAGCCGACAAAATTTGATATGAATTTGGGCTGGGACAGTAACGTGAGTGCAACGTTAACCACCCTAATCCGTGACATCAGCCTGCTTAAAACCACCAAGATAGCGGGAACCAGCAGTCTTTTATTTAATTTACCAACATTAACCTTACAAGGTGACAGCAGTTCTGCATCAAATAGCACAATCAAAAAAATGACTCTTTTAGTTAGTAATGGTATTAACGATAATTTTGATCCAAACTCTATCCAATGGGTCGCCATTCCAGATAACTCAACAAGTCAGGTACCGATCACTAACGATGGCTGTACACCGAATCAGGGTGGGTATGAATGTCATGCCAGTTTCAATGGGGTCACTTCAAATAACTACCATGTTTTTGCTTCTGGCTATGGCGCATTAGGTAGTGTGGCAAGACAATATGCAACTATAACAGCATGTGGCGGCCCGCCAGTTAAGATAGGTAATTTAGAAGTACAATCGTGTGATTACCAAGATAGCAATGGCAATGCTTATTTTAATTGGCAAGGCGCAATGACAGTTGCCCAAAGTTATGGCCCAGGTTGGCACTTGCCGACAATAGCTGAGTTGTATGTGTTATATAAAAATAAGAACGTTGTGGGTGGTTTTGCTAATGGCAGTTACTGGAGCTCTACGGAGGGCAGTAGCAACGACGCGTGGCTCCAGAACTTCAACTATGGCGGCCAGAGCGGCAGCAATAAGGACGACTCGGGTAGAGTTCGTGCAGTTCGGGCTTTTTAACTATTTAACACTTTAACACTTTTCTTTTCTCCGCGAAGCGGAAAATTTTTTTTTTAGGCTTATGGCACTTTACTATGACTTACCGGTTTACCGGGATACCTATAAACTGATACTTAAGATTTTTGAAGTAACCAAAGATTTTCCGAAAGAGTATAAATATACTCTGGGGCAGGAGTTGAAGCGTGATGCCCTGCAATTGGTCAGAAGTATCTATCGTGCCAATAAGTCAACGCAGAAAAAAGAATTGTTGGAGAGTTTTTTGGATGAGTTTGAGTTGGTTAAATTAGAAATACGCCTGTGTGTTGATTTAAGAGTCGTGTCCTTTAAAAAACAAGCCGAATTAACGATATTAATGGACAGCATAGGCAAACAGGTTACCGGTTGGCGAAATGCCAGCCAGTAAAACGCCGGAATGGCTGTTGTTACGGTGACAGCCAGTGAGCATGCTTTGTTTAAAAGCGATAAAGGGACTGTGCTTGCGCAGTTAAGCAATATCCCTGCGAGGCTCCTTGCAGGGATTAAAACGCCTTTATTTAACGTTGTGGGTGGTTTTGCTAATAACAATTACTGGAGCTCTACGGAGAACAATAGCAACAACGCGTGGAACCAGAACTTCAACAATGGCAACCAGAACAACAACAATAAGAACAACACGAATAGAGTTCGTGCAGTTCGGGGTTTTAAACACAGCTATAGTTTAGATCGAACGGATAGTGATTTAGGTTGCTATCCGTTTTTTCTCCGTCACTGATGCAGCAACTTACCTTATTCTTCTGGTTCCCAAGCTCCAGTTTGTACTCGTTCCCAAGCTCCAGCTTGGGAATGCAGACCTGGAAGCTCCAGCTT
>JBAXTQ010000032.1:0-25129 GCA_037130115.1 Methylococcaceae bacterium | reverse complement strand
TAAGTCGGGTCTATCGGCTAGCCAATCGATTAACAGGCTTATCAAGCCTTCCATGGTTGCCGGACTGTCTGCTTGCTCAAATCTAAAAACGGCGGCCACCAAGTTGTTAAGTGAGGCCAGTTCAGTGTCGCTGTAAGCGTTTTCGTCAATCAGTAAAAATTTAAGGTGGGGTTTAAACTGTTCCACCAAGCCGGGTACGACGGGAATTAACTCGGCAACATCGGTAACGGATGTCCAGCGTTGCTTGCCGTTATAAAGTACGATGGGTAATATCGGTGGTAAACGACCATCCGCCAGCACATCACCGCGCTTTATTAAATCCTGGTACAGCAGGCCGATATAGACCATCATGCGCAGCGCCATATATTTGTCAACACTACTTTGAAATTCAATCAACAAATACAGGTAAACCCAATCTTCACCGACTTTAACTTTCCAGACGATATCATCTTCTCGTTGTTGAAAATCATCACTCACATAAGAGCCAGGCACTTTCTCAAGTGTTGAATAATCCAAGCCATGCAACCAATCATCCGGTATAAAACCCATGATAAGGTCTCGAACCAACTCCGGATTTGAAAATAAAAACTTGTAACTGCTATCGTGTGTTTTGCTCATGGGCAGATTATAAACCAATACACTTTTAGATAAATAATTAATCATAAGGGTGCGCATCGCGCACCACAACCATGTCAGAGAAATAAATTAAATAGCCACAAGTTTAAAAACAATAAGGTAACGCGCAATAAATAACGCCCGCCAAGTTTCGCAATACTACTGTTTAGCTGAGTAGGGTGCGCATCGCGCACCACAACCATGCCAGAGAAAGAGTCCTAATACGCTACAGGTAGAAAAAAATAATAGATTGTAGTGCAAATAAAACCGTTTAGTGGATGCGATTTTAGGTGCGCGATGCGCACCTCACCACTGGGTTCTAACGTTCCTCCCTTTATCGTTCCTACGCTCCTGCTCTCGTCGTTATACACAAGTATTCAAGTAATCGTCATACCCGACGGGAAGCGGGTATCCAGTGCCAGGGATGGTAATTTTAAATACGTCCATGTAGTCTGGATTCCGGCAGTCCATGCCGGAATGACGGGCTTTGTGACATTTGTGTATAACGATGAGCGCTCCGGCTTGGGAATGCAGTCAGCGACGCTCCAGCGTCGCAAGCCTTGTGTATTCCGGTTATGTGGGTTTGGCTGGATATTGACGAGGTCGTGTAATGAACTTATATCGCCAACCCATTCTTAAGCTCCCCTAAAGTCATAATGGGCGGTGTAAAAAAACTATCCTTTAACTGAAGAATATCGGCATCGCCCGATACCAAAGCATCGGCCTTGCCAACGACTGCCAGAATTAAAAACATTTGATCATCCTTGTCACGAATTAATGGCAAGCCTTCGGGAATCTTATCAATAACAACTGTAGCAGCGTAAGGCAAAAAATCAGCCAATAACAAGGCTTGTTCGTCTTTGCCAAGTTTAAACTTAGGGTAGGCAAGAACACGCATTAACTCGTTGACGGTGTCTTTGCTAGCCAAAGGGATTATCTGTTCGTTTTGCCAAGCGTGACGTAACCATGCCATTTTTTGTTGAGAAAATAACAAGGCAGAAATAATGCAGTTGGTATCCAATACTACACGAGGTGTCATACCGGTTTTTGTCTTGCCCAGTGAATGGCATCATTGACATCTTGTTCGTTAATGCCTAATGCTTCGAGTTTAGCTCGAACGGCATCGGCTTGTTGAATCCTGACCGGCGTAAGAATAATTCGTCCGGATTCAGTTGCAATATCATAATATTCTGCGTGACCCACTGACATAACCACCGATTTTGGCAAGGTTAATTGGTTTTTACTGGTTAATTTCGCTAACATGTGAGCCTCCAAAGTAATGAAGTAAGATTATATTACTAATGGTTGATAATTCAAAAAGGTAATCTAATTACGTTGTTCCCACTCAAGAGCGTTACTGCCCACAGTTAAGCGAAAGTTGTTTAAAAAACGGGAGTGCAACCGCTTCAGCTGTTACCTGTAAAACAGCTGAAGCTGTTTTACTCCAAACGGATTGTATTTGGTCTGGATTCCAAGCTAAGACTGTGTATCCCTGCCATGGAAGCTCCAGGTTTCAGGGATGCGCGAAGCAAGAGCTTCGCATACCGCAATCCCAAGCTGGAGCTTGGGAGCGAGTATAACGAGTTTAAATTGGCTCGGCATGTAGCCTGACTCCCAGCGCTTTTAGCACTTTTAGCACAGTGTCAAAGCGGGGCTTGGAGCCAGGTGACAAAGCTTTGTAGAGGCTTTCGCGTCCAAGCCCTGCTTCCTTGGCAATCATCGCCATACCCTTGGCTTTAGCAATAGAGCCCAGGGCGCAAAGTAGCTCATCGTTGTCGCCATCATCCAGCACTTGAGATAAATACTCGCTGATAGCTTCGTCGTTAACGAGGAGCTTTGCCATATCGAATTCAGGGAGCGTTGCAATGCTTATTTTTTTCTTCAAAATCAATCCTCCAAGATAGCTGCCAAATGTTTTGCTTTGACAATATCAGATACCTGTGATGATTTGTCACCGCCACCCAGCATGATAATCAGCTCATTATCGCGTTGTACATAATACATACGCCAACCTGGGCCGAAATGTTCACGCATTTCAAAAACACCTTCGCCAATCGGTTCAACATCGCCAAGCAAACCCCGTTTAGCTTTGTCAAGGCGACGTCCAAGCCGGATTTGCGTCATTCTATCCTTAATGCCGGACAGCCAAGCGTCAAAGATAGGTAAAGTGCGAATAATAGTCATTGGATAATTGTATCAAAATGGATACATGTTATCAAGACTGAATATCAGAAACGGCGTAGGCCGGAATAAGGCTTTTCGAGCGCAAGCGAGAATAAGCGTTTCCGGCATTCGGTAAGAGGGGAGTTGCCCACAGTTAAGTCGTTCGCTGAGCGGAGTCGAAGCGATTTTGCCGGCTTCGGCTCCGCTCAGCGAACGGTTTATCGTGCCAAGAGATGCTTAACTGTGGGCAATGAAGCCGGTGCTTGGGATCGAGTCTCTGTGTTTATAGCCAATCCGTGGATTGATGTTTCCGGGCAGAGCAAGCCCATTAGTCGCCTTAATTTCATCTGATACCCATTAAATAGGTAGTCATAAGCTTACATTTCTCATTCCTGTCATAAAACCTTAACTTTACTTTCATATAATGCGAGTTGAGTTGCCTTCGTGGGGAAGGCGCAGATAAGTTTTAACCAATACGCATGCAATTAAATCGTAATAAACGTAGTCGAGCTTTGGCATGGATGGTCTGGAGTGGCTTAACGCTGGCTCAGGCAGGGTTTGATGTCAGCGCACAAGAAGCGCCTCAAGCAGTAGCCACTGACGTTGAGCAACAAGAAGCGCCTCAGGCAGTAGCGACTGACGTTGAGCCGCAAGCCGCGCCCAAGCAACCGGCTGCCAGTTTCGATTTGTTTGAATTGCGGGTAAAGGGCAATACCCTGCTGGATAAAAAACAACTGGAACGCACCATCTATCCATTTTTGGGGCCGAAAAAAAACATAGATAACGTTGATTTGGCTCGCTCCGCGTTAGAAGAATTGTACCGGTCGAAGGGTTACCAAACCGTATCGGTGGATATTCCTGAGCAAGACGTAAAAAACGGTATCGTTTATTTACAAGTGGTCGAAGGCAAAGTGTCACGCCTGCGCGTTAAAGAAGCCCGTTATTTCTCCCTCGATAAAATCAAGGCTGGCGTGCCCGAGCTGGCCGAAGGTAATGTGCCTCATTTCCCCACCATGCAAAAACAATTGACAGAGTTAAGCGGGCAAAGCGTTGACCGTAAAGTTCAACCGGTTTTACGGGCAGGGGACACGCCAGGCACGCTGGAAGTTGATTTAAAGGTAAAAGACGAGCTGCCCTTGCATGGTCGGGTAGAGCTTAATGGTCGTAATACGTCAAGCACGTCGCGACTGCGTTTGGTGACGTCATTACACTATGACAATATCTGGCAGGCCATGCACAGTGCATCATTGATGTATCAGATATCACCGGAGAATAGTTCGGAAGTGAGTGTTTGGGCGGGTACTTATGCGTTACCCCTGTTTAATACGGGTGTCCGACTGGCGCTTTATGGCGTTAATTCTGCTTCAAGTGCGCAAATAGCCAGTGCCGGTGCGCTGTCGGTCATTGGTCAAGGTAGTATATTCGGTGCCAGGCTGGTGATGCCCTTTAATCCGTTGCAGAATTATTTTCATAGCGGCACATTGGGCGTCGATTATAAGTCATTTAAAGAGAATTTAAATCTGCTGGGTTCAGATACCATCGCGACACCTATTGCTTATACCCCGTTTTTGGCGCAATACACCGGCAGTTTTCGCACGGAGCAATCATTAACCAGTTTCGATTTGGGTGCGCATTTTTCAATACGCGGCTTGGGTAACGAACAGGCGCAATTTGAAAGCAAGCGCTATCTGGCCAAAGCCAATTATATGTATGTGACCGGTGACCTTAAGTTTCAGCATGATTTACCTCTGGGCATGCAAATTAACAGTCATGTTTCCGGCCAGGTTGCCGATTCACCGCTGATCAGTAATGAGCAGTTCTCGCTGGGCGGTGCTTTGAGTGTGCGTGGTTATTTTGAAACCCAGGCACTGGCTGATGATGGCGTATTTGGATCACTGGAATTGTATTCTCCACATTTGGGTTTGGATAGTTGGGATCATCTTAACAGCATGAAATTAATGGCCTTTGTTGATGCGGGTCAAGGCTGGATACAAAATCCACTGCCGGGTAACGTGAGTGGCAATACACTTAGCAGTGGTGGTGTTGGTTTACATTTTCAGTTATGGAAACAAATCAGCGGTGCGCTGGATATGGGGGTTCCGTTTGTGTCGTTGGCACCGGTTAAAAGCGGCGATCCGCGCTTGCATTTTAATATAGCTACCGAATTTTAAGGTAACAGGACGGCTAAAGAATACGCATGAAATAACTTAGGCCTCTTGCTCCCTCTCCCTATGGGAGAGGGCTGGGGTGAGGGAATATAAACGGTCAAGTTATTTCATGCACGATCTTAAAGAAACAGGCGCAAAACACTTGATCTTCTTACCTCCTTCTCCGTAAGTATTCAGCCTTCCTGTTTTAAAGGGAGAAGTGAATACTTACCACAACGCCAGGATTAGCGTTTGGCAAGAATTTATTGATAGTGTCAAACCTAATCTCGTTATCTGACGGGCTTAGAAACCGGCGGGTCTTGTTTGCCAAGACGGCGAGGTTGTCAATCACTTATTTACGTTAATTATTTTTGTTAAAGGTTACAACCATGTCTTATAAAACGCAGCTGACTTCGCCTAAATCGGTAGAAAATCTTTTCAGATTAAAACCGCTGGTTGCGTGTATGCGCCTGGTGATCACCGGCGGACTGTTCGCGGGAATGGTTGCGCCAGCTCATGCCGAGTTGCCGGTTCCTGTCGTTGGCGGCTTTGTTAGTTCCGGTAGTGCCACCCAAACGATTATCGGTGACACGTTGCGTATTGATCAGCAGAGCGATAAAGCCATTCTTAACTGGCAAAGCTTTAATGTAGGCAAGGAAAATACCGTACAGTTTGTTCAGCCAGGTAGTTCATCGGTTGCCTTGAACCGAATCAATCAAGCGGACCCCAGTCAAATTCTGGGCCAGATAATTGCTAACGGCCAAGTCTATCTATATAACCAAAACGGCTTTGTATTCGGCAAGGATTCGGTGGTTAACACCAATAGTCTATTGGCCAGCACATTGAATATTACTGATGAGGCATTTAATCAGGGTATTACCCGCGTATTCGATGATAATAACGGTGCGGCCGCACTGGCAATTGAGCCGATGAAATCCGGCGCCACGATGGATCCGAAAACCGCCAAGATTCTAATTGAAGCCGGTGCGAAAATTCATACTGATAAAAATGGCCGAATCATTATCGTTGCGCCCACGATAAAGAACAAAGGCTCATTGTCCAGCGACGAACAAGGGCAAATTATCCTGGTTGCCAGTCAGGACAAAGTTTATTTACAGGCAGCCAGCAAGGACAGTCCTTTTGCAGGTTTGGTCGTTGAAGTGGATACTGGTGGTTCAGTGACTAATGCCGGTGATATTCTGGCAAAGCAGGGTAATATTACGATGGCCGGTTTTGCCGTCAACCAGCAAGGGCGGATGAGCGCGACAACGTCTGTGAATGTGAACGGCTCCATTCGACTGTTGGCGCAGGAACAGCATGGCAAGTTGGGTGAGCAATTGATTGCCATCAAAACTACTCGCGCTACCGATAACAACGACGGCTTAGGCATTGCGTCTAAGCTGACCTTCGATTCCGGCAGTGTTACACAAATTATTGCTGACAATGACGGTGCAACCGCGATTGACGAGCAAAAACAACCACAATCCTACCTTGAAGCGATAGCTCTTAACGTTGAGTTGAAATCCAATTCGGCTATCATCGCACCAGGTGGTAAGGTTAATATTACGGCAACCGATAATCTGACTTCGCCAACCCAAGGTACAAAAGGCCGCATCTACATGGATAAGGATGCATTGATTGACGTTTCAGGCACAAACGGCGTAATTGCCGCAATGGAGCGCAATGTCGCCGAAATTTCCGTGCAAAGTTATGAGCTGCGTGATGCGCCGTTGCAAAGAACCGGTGTGTTGAAAGGTGAAACGGTCAGGGTCGATCTTCGCCAGACCAGCAGTATTGTCGATACTAGTGGTGCGGTAGCCCGGATACAAAGAGGTATTGACGAACGCTTGGGCAAAGGTGGTGAAATTAATTTAACCGCCAGCGGCGATGTCATTATCAATGATGGTGCAAAAATTAACATTTCCGGTGGCTCGGTGGACTATCAGGATGGTTATATCAACACCACCAAGCTAATGAACGATTTTGGCCGCATTGTTGATATTAGTGCGGCTGATCCAAATGAGCATTACGCCGCTATTTTTGGTGTTGTTACCGAAAATCACGCTAAATGGGGTGTTACTACCGTTTGGAATCTTCTCGATCAATTCGGTCCAGGTCTATTTGAAAAGGGCTATCGGCAAGGGTTGGCAGCTGGCTCGATCAATATTAAAGCGCCTAATTTATCCTGGAATGGCGATTTAAGCGCAGGATCGGATGCCGGGCGTTACCAACGACAGCCGGGTGTTAGGCCGGATGGTGGCATTTTTTCATTCGATTCGACAGATTTCACTACAGCGTTTCAAAATGTGCGTTTTCAGACAGAAAAAAATAATATCGCGATCGCTCTCGACGATAAATTTCCCAAAGATGCAAAAAACAAAACACAGGATCTAGTATTATCGACTGATCTAACCAATCGCTCGGGGGTTGGGCATATCATTATTAAAACCAATGAGTTGGCTTTAGTTGCTGCAGGCACCGATATACAGATGGCACCGGGTAGTGAATTTACCTTGCAAGCTGCCGAAATTGATGTACAGGGTCAGATACAGTCGGAAAGTGGCGCAATCAATTTAACAATTGCCAATACCCCGTTGGGTGGTATGACTCTTGGCGAAGCGGCGGTTTTGGATGTTTCAGGTCGCTGGGTTAATGATTTGCAGCAAGGTTTGGAGGTAGCACCGATTGATCCGTTGTATATGGACGGTGGCTCAATCAAAATCCATTCTGTAGGTGATCTGGTTTTAAAAGCCGGTTCAAAAATAAGTGCTGACGGCGGGGCATGGCTTACGCAAAATGGCAAGCTGACTGGAGGGCAGGGTGGTGCAATTGAGGTTGTCGCTAAGGGGCTTGGTGCGTCTTCATCGGTATCTATGGGCGGTCAGGTTTCGGCCGCTTCTTTAACTAAAGGCGGTAGTTTAACGATAAACAGCGGTAAAATTGTCGTTGTTGATCCTAAGGAATGGCTCATGCCGAGGATTAAGGGCTTGACCGGCGACAACATCGCTCAGATCAATACTTCTCTCAAAAAGGCCGGTGTTGTCGATCATGATCTTTCCAAAGAAGAATTGATTAATTCCATCGATACTTTCTCGAAGAATAACGACAATCAACAGGTGCAGCGTTTAGTAAACATTGTTGCCAGTGTTATCGATTCTTCTTCATTGGCGTTGGCTGAGGTGAACGGCCATTTAGCTATTGATCCTGAATCGAATTTCGGGGCAATCAATTTGATAAGCAACTTTGATGGTGTAACTGTTGACACCAACGCAAAACTGAATTTAAAAACCCAAAATTTTGTACTTAACGGAGATTTTCGGGACAAAGCAACCGGTAGTTCCATTCGGGATTTTACCTCTATTGAATTATTACCTGAGCACTTGCGTCAGCCTTTTCAATTAAGCCTGGCCGGTAAAACTGATGTCGTCGTTGCAACAGGCAGTTCAATCATTACAGATAAAGAGTCGACTGTTAATTTGGCTTCCTCGTTGGGGGGTATTTTTGTCGACGGCACAATTGCTGCACCAGCGGGAAAAATAAAGCTGTCTATTAACCCTGAGCCCAATTCAGAGTATGACTCGTCGCAAAGCATACGCTTGGGTAAACAGGCGCAGTTACTGGCTCAAGGTATTACGCGAATGAAACCGCTTGATGTGCTAGGTCGTCGTAGTGGCGATGTGCTGGATGGTGGCCAGGTTGTATTTGATCTGCAAAGAGGCTATTTGATTGCTGAAAAAGGTTCATTAATCGATGTTTCCGGCACTCACGCGGTTCTTGATTTGCCGCAGGTTGGTAATGTCGGTCTAACTGTACCCGTTGATGTGGCATCCAATGCCGGCAGTATTGCCATGACTGTCGCGGAAGGCGCTATTTTGGATGGTAATATGCGTGGTTTTGCCGGTTCCGGCTCAACGCGTGCAGGCCGTTTTTCGTTGATACTCGACAATACTCGCCGTCAACCTCCTGTTGAGCAGGTAATTCCTTTTCCAAATGCTCCTCTGGTTATTAAAGTCAGGGAAAATCAACAGCAACTATTTACTGCTGATGTTCCATTTGGTGATGCCATTCCTGTTGGATTCAACGCTCAGGCTGTTGTGGCTGCCGATATGCTGAAAGTGGGTGGTTTTAGCGATGTGCGATTGTCTACCCCCAATGAGATTCGTTTTGAGGGTGATGTAAGCCTGCCTACCAAGGCTCGTCTGGATCTCGATGCCGCTCAAATCGGTTGGTCAGGCTTGAATGGCGCTACTACAGGAACGGTTAATATTGACACAGCACTGTTGCGCATGGGTTCATCACTACAGCGTAATGTAAGTGGTACGCCGGTAGCTGGAGTTGGACAATTTAATGCTAACGCGCAATGGATTGAGTTGTTTGGGGCTACGCGCTGGGATAATTTTAGCCAGATCGGTCTAAAAAGTGCCCATGACTTGCGCACTGTTGGTCTGCGTTTTGGGTCGGAGCGGGAGTTTTTGGGTGCAATGGTGACCTCTGCCAATCTTAACCTGCAGGCAAGCCAAATTTATCCAACTACGCTGAGTAAATTTTCTTTTGCGGTAAAAAACAATGTCAATGGACAGATTAATATTGCTGGTAGTAATTCCGATACATCACCCTTGTCAGCGGCCGGTGAACTAACTTTTGAAGCGCCGGTGATCAATCAGTTTGGTGTGATTAAGGCGCCGCTGGGTACGATCAATTTAAAAGCCGGCAGCAAGTTGACCTTAGGAGAAAATAGTCTGACATCAGTATCCGCCTTGGGTATGGTCATCCCCTTTGGGGTAACGCAAGGCGGCCTTGATTGGTTGTATCCATTGGATACTATCCGTAACCTGGTGTTTAGTACCCCGCCTGAGAAAAAACTGGTTCTGCAAGCCCCTGAAGTTATTCTGGCTAAAGGTAGCGTAGTTGATCTTAGTGGAGGTGGTGATCTTCAAAGCTATGAATTTCAGCCCGGTTCCGGAGGATCCTACGACTATTTACAACCCGGCAGCAGTTCGTATCAAGGCGGTTTTGCAGTAGTGCCCAATTTGGGTTCTGATTTGGCTCCGTTTGATCATTACCAAAATACCCTCGGGGGGGTTGAACCAGGCGGTAAAGTGTATTTAAGCGGTACAGCCGGTCTTCCTGCCGGTGAATATACAGTATTGCCAGCCCACTATGCTTTACTGCCTGGCGCCTTTTTGGTAACGCCACAAGCTAAAACCCAGGATCAAACTTTTACTACTTATACCAAGAATGGGTTGCCGGTAGTGGCGGGTTATCAAGCTCTCGCTGGTAGTGGTTCCAGCGATGCCCGCTGGAGCGGTTTTCGTATCGAAAGCAGTGCCGATATCCGGGTACGTTCAAAATATGCAGAACTTCTGGCTAACGATTATTATGCTGCCAAGGCACTTAAAAACGAGACAATTTTACCTGTGTTGCCGAAGGATAGTGGTCAGATTTCTATCATTGCCCAAAACAAATTGATTTTGGACAGCCAATTTATGGTTGATGCCGTGTCGGGCGGTCGTGGTGCAAGAATGGACATCGCCGCAGATAAAATTAATGTGGTTAATCAGTTAAGCGAGGCACCTGCTGTTGGCACATTGGAAATTCTAGCGGGCGATTTGAGCGCATTGAAAATCGATAGCCTGTTATTGGGTGGATCGCGGAGCCGTAATGCGAGCACCGGTGCAACAGATGTTAACGTGACTGCTGAGCAAGTGATTTTTTCTGCCAATAGCAAAGTATTTGTTTCTGACATGATTGCAGCGGCTACCGATAAAATTGAAGTACAGAGCGGTGTGGAGTTATCGGCAAGCGGTAAAGTCAACAGCGGTGACAGTGTATTGAATGTGAATGGTGATGGTGCGTTGTTGCGGATTTCCGGTGACAAACAAGTCACATTAAACAGAACCAACGCGCCTGGTGATAAAGGCGACTTGACTGTTGCCACCGGGTCGAAGCTGACCTCTTCGGAGTCTATGCTGCTGGATGCCAGTCAATCGACTATGCTGGAGGGTGATATTTTAATGAACGGAGGTTCGTTAAACTTGAGTGCTAATGGCATTAATATGGGCGATGTAGCAGAATTGACCGGTAATGCTTTAAATTTAACCAATCAAAAATTATTAAAGCTGTCCGTCGACGAATTAATTTTAAACAGTCGGGGTACTGTTAGTTTTTATGGAAATGTCGGGCAGGTTGATTTAAGTAATAACCCGATTATGGGCGGTGATGGTTTGCAATCTCCGCTTAAATTTGATCGGTTGGTTATTAATTCTGCCGGTTTTGCAGGTTTTGGCAGTAGTGGACAAGTGGCTAGAATAGAAGCTAATAATCTGACCTTGGCAAATCCGTTCAACGCCGTCTCAACGACTACAGGTGCCGGACCAGGCAATCTGGACTTATTCACGACTAATTTTACTCAGGGTGCAGGAGCCTTTGCAGTTAACGGCTTTAATACCGTTAATATAAATGTGGATAACAAATTTATCGCCGACGGCAAAAGTGAATTAAATGTTGCCGCAGATTTAAATTTGAACGCAGGTTATCTGACAGCAACCGGTGGCTCCAGTTTTAAAGTAGATGCTAGCGGTCATGCCCTAAATATCAATGGCAATGGCAATGTAATCAGTGCGGTATCACCCGGCTTTGGTGGGGCAATGGAATTTATTTCCGATACTATTGCCTTCGATGCCAATGCGCTGTTAGCTTCCGGCAGGCTATATCTGCAAGCCTTAATGGGTGATGTCTCTGTTGGTTCAATTGCGAAAATTGACCTGGCAGGCCGGGCAGTGACTTTTGCCGATACCGCCGATTACACGCCAGGCGGCACTTTTACAGCCATTGCCGATAACGGCACAGTAACGTTGGCCACGGGATCGAAGCTGGATATCAGCACGGGTGGTGGTTCGGCAGCAGGCGGTAATCTGGTTATTAAAGCACCCAAACAGACCATAACATTGGCCGGACAGATCAAGGCCAGTGGCGGAAGCGCCGAAATTGATGTTAGCGATTCAGCCAATTTTGATAGTCTGATGGCTGTTTTTAATAATGCCGGTATACACAATTCAATTTATTTCCGTAGTCGTTTTGACGGTATCACTGCAAACACGGTGATCAACGCTAATAACATAACGTTGGTCGCCGATAAAGGCTCTGTCGATATTTTCGGGCAGCTTCACGCAAATGGAAATGAGCAGGGCGGCAAAATTAAGATTTATGCGAGCGATTTAATTACGCTTGAAAATGGTTCAGAACTAACCGCGAAAGGTACTAAGGGCGGTGAGGTGTTGTTGTCTTCGGTTGATTCCGATAACGATAACCTTAGCGGAATTAACCTTAAGACCGGTTCCCTGATAGATGCCAGTGGCGCGACAGCAGAGAAAGGTGGCGAAGTTACTTTGCGTGCCTTGCGTGATGGTAACGGCATTAAAATCGAACCACTTGCGGGTACGGTACAAGGCTATGCGCATAAGTCCCCCGTTTATGATGCCAATAGTGCATTAACAGAATATGGATACAGCAAGTTTTTCGCTGAAGGCGTTAAAAAATACACCAATGCCAATGGCTTTATGACCAGCACCGATATTGACTTAATCAAGACTGAGACAGATGCTTATATGACACCTGAAAACATGCAGGGTGTGACCGATACGTTGGGTGGAGGCATTCGCTTGAAAGCGGGTGTGCAGCTTGATTACAACGGCAGTCTGACATTAACCGATAAATGGGATTTTGCCGACTGGCGTTATAACGAGGGCAGCGGTTTAAGTGACTTGCCGGGTCATTTGGTTATTAGAGCCAGTGACAGCTTTACTCTCAACGAGTCAATTTCCGATGGTTTCAAGGATGGTACTCTGATTGGAACTGCAGGAATAATTGAGTTGCCGGTCAGCAACATGCTGCAACAGGGTGATTCCTGGTCTTACGGGTTAACCGCAGGTGCTGATTTAACGAGTGCAGATCCGACGGCTACAGCGTTTACCAAAGATCTGATTATTGGCTCTAATGTAGCTGTTCGTACCGGTACTGGCGACATGCAACTGGTAGCCGGCGGTGATATCGTTTTTACTGATCAAACTTCAACCGTATACAACGCCGGTAGACCGGTAGCGTCCAGTCCATACGGAACTATGAATTTGATTATGGCAATAAATGCATTTCCTTATGCCGATTATCCGGTAGAGGGTGGCAATTTGTCGATGAAGGCAGGAAAGGATATTAAAGGTGCCGTTAATAATAGTCAGTTCCTAGATATCTGGATGGTAAGGCAAGGAGTGGCCGGACGCTCAAAAGATAGTTATCTGGTATCAGTGGCTGATAACTTAGTTAGACTAAAAGATGATGCCGAAGCGCTGGCTTCTTATAAAGAGTCCTTGCCAACTCAGGTTATGGCTCTAATTTATGACAATATAAAAATTGATACAGCCGCTTATCAAACACCAACAACCTGGGGTATAGTCCTTAATAATTCCTCATTTCAACAAAATGTTGGTTCGTTTGGCGGCGGCAAGGTAGAAATCAGCGCGGCCGGCAATATTAGCGATTTGTCGGTGATGATGCCAACTACCGGTAAGCAGACAGGGCTACCTGCTTTTGATGCCAATAACCCCGAAACATTAGGTTTTTTGACTAATCAGGTGGATATACAGGGCGGTGGTGAAATGCACGTTTGGGCGGGCGGAAATATTGCTGGCGGTGCTTATTATCTTGGTCAGGGGCAAGGTACTATTGTCGCCGATGGCGCTATTAAAGGCGGTAGTCAGTTTACTGCCGGTCCGCAACTGGTCATGGGCGATGCCCATATTGCGTTACAGGCCAGTCAGAACTTAAGCTTAACCGGCGTTTCCGATCCGATGATGCTGTATAAAGGTGATACCAACTTCTTTAGTTATGGCAATGTCAGTGCCGTTGTTGCCAAATCATTGTCTGGTGATGTGCATTTGGGTTCCGATGTTACTAAAATCAGCGAAATTCTCAATTTCAACGGTAGTGTATTCGAAGGTGACCAGCAAAGAATGGCGCTTATCTATCCGGGTAGTTTGCTGGCGACCGCTTTTGGCGGCAGTGTGATCCTGGATAACGAGATTACCATGTTTCCTTCGGCCAAGGGCACGCTGGATTTGTTTGCCGAACAGAATATTACCTCTAAAGGTGATGCAACCCGATTGAGTATGTCTGATGCCGATCGAGCATTATTGCCGACAGCTTTATCACCGTTGGCCCGTAACGATATGAGTCTGGCCTTGTCGCGTATTAATCCTTTCGGCCTGGCAACTTTAGTGCATGCTGCTACACCTGTGCATTCCGGTGATAGTCAACCTGCTCGGTTAGTAACGCGTCAGGGAGATATCAAAACCATCCAGTTTAATCTGGCTAAAAAGGCGTTGATTCAAACCGGCCGTGATTTTACTAACGTGTTGTTGAATATCCAACATCCGAACATAAACGACGCTTCTCTTTTGGATGTTGGGCGTGATCTGTTGTATACCAGCGATAGAAGCGAGGATGGTGGATTAAACAACAATGTGAACGAAATTAAAGTGTCAGGTGCTGGCGAGGTGTTGGTTAAAACCGGTAGGCATGTCGATTTAGGTGCTTCAGGTGGTTTGTCAACGATAGGTAATTTGATTAATACGGGCTTGGCGGATAAGGGCGCAAACGTCACCGTGATTAGCGGATTGAATGGTGGTAATCCTGACTATGTGGCATTTATTGGCAAGTATCTGGAAAATAGCCCGCTTTACGCAGATGATTTTGCACGAGTTTCTGTCCTGATTACCGATTTTATGCGTCAGCGTACCGGGAATGCAGGGTTATCCGTAGATGAGGCTTTAGCTGGATTTAAATCTTTACAGGTCGAAGATTATCTGGCGATACAACCGCAACTTAATGCCGTGGTTCTACCGGTTTACATGAATGAAATTAGGGAGTCGGGTAAGGCGGCGGCAGGTTCAGGGAAATTAGGTAGCGAGGGTGGTTATGCCGCTATCGAAACCCTGTTTCCGGGGACAAAATGGAATGGTGATTTGAATCTGTTCTTCAGCAAGATTCAGACTTTAGATGGTGGCGGTATTAATCTACTGGTGCCCGGTGGTATGATCAATGCCGGTTTGGCAGTGGCGTTTACTGGTGCTAAAAAATCGTCTGATTTAGGTATTGTTGCCCAAAAAGAGGGAGCAATTAATGCAGTGGTCGATGGTGATTTCCTGGTTAACCAGTCACGGGTATTTGCGTTGGACGGTGGTGATATTACGCTTTGGTCGTCCAGTGGTGATCTTGATGCCGGTCGTGGTGCCAAGTCAGCGATTGCAGCGCCGCCGCCGATAGTTAGTTTTGATGAGAGTGGCAATTTAGTGATTGAATTTCCTCCTATTGTATCCGGCAGTGGTATTCGTACCGCAGCAAGTTCTGTTGGACGGGTGCCGGGTGACGTCTATTTATTTGCGCCTAAAGGTGTGGTCGATGCCGGTGAAGCCGGTATCGGTGGAAAGAACGTGTTTATTGCAGCAACCGCTGTGTTAGGTGCCAACAATATTCAGGTTGGCGGCGTTAGCGCAGGTGTACCGGTTGCCTCTACCGGTAGTTTGGCCGCAGGTTTGACAGGCACCAGCAATATGACGGCCAATGTGAGTCAGGTAGCACAGGCAGTAACGGGCGTTGATGAAAAAGGTGCTGAAAACAATAAAAATGCTGCATTGGGTATGTTTACTGTCGAAGTGTTGGGTTTTGGTGATTAAGGCTTAAACCTTAAAAGCTATTCACCACGAAGACACGAAGACACGAAGAACACGAAGAAAGAAAAAAACTTTGTGTTCTTGGTGTCTTCGTGGTGAATAAAAATCGACATCAAGCGTGACGGGGTTTGCAAACCCCGAGCGGTATCGAGCCTTATTCGTGTGTTCTATTTTTTAACGCCTGAGTAGTCACTTCAACTCTTTGATAAAACCGGTTTTAACAGAAGTTAAAACCGGTTTTTTTATGCCTTCAATATTTTCAATATAAATTTGTAAGTCATCGTCATAATAATGTCATGAAGCTCTGGGATAATGACAAAAATTAATACGTAACTGAGAAAAATAATGAAACGGTGTGGTTTTTTGTTGATAGTCCTTCTATTTATTCCATCAATAGCATCAGCCTGGTGGAATGCAGATTGGGGATATAAGAAAAAAATAACGATAGATGCGCAAAAGCTAAAACAGGACGGCATTACAGTGCCTGCGTCTGCTTTTGCTTTGGTGCGTTTACATACCGGTAATTTTGCATTTTTTGCGGATCTTGCCGAGCAGGGCAAAGATATTCGCGTACTGGCTGCGGACGAAGAAACGCCACTTAAGTTTTACATTGAAAAATTGGATCCCGTTAATGAAATGGCGCTGATTTGGGTTAAGTTACCGGCTGATCTGGCGGCTGCACCTGAACCTGCTATCTGGCTTTATTACGGTAATCCCAAAGCGGTTGATGCGCAGGATGCTGCCGGTACTTTTGATGTTAATCAAGTGCTTGGCTTTGAGTTTGGCCAGTCGGGCGCAAAGGATTTAACGGCTTATGGCAATAATGCCAGCGAAATGACCTCAACCATGGGCGATAGCGGTCTGATTGGCGATGCGGCGGTATTTAATGGTAGCCAGATTATTCGTGTTCCGGCTACACCTTCCTTGCAAATGTCACCGACTGCGGGTTGGACTGTTTCAAGCTGGGTAAAGCTAGATCAAGCACAAACCAATGGCGTAATTTTTCAACGCTCTGGTGCCGGTGGCAATGTCACTTTATCGATTTTGGGTGAAACGGTTTTTGTAGAAGTTGAAGGCGGCTCCAAGCAAGAATTTAAAGCACCAGCCCCTTTAACCATGGGCGCTTGGCATCATGTTGCCTTAACCGCTAATTTTAGCACGCTGGTGTTAACTATTGATGGCGTGGCTTCCGGGTCTTTGGGTGTAGCGACACGTGATTTAACCAGTAACATGACTATCGGTGCCGATGCTTTTGGTGCGCGTGGTTTGGTGGGTTCGCTGGACCAGTTTGGGATTAATAAAGTGGTACTGGATGCCAATGCCATTAAGTTTGACGTCCAAATGCAGGGGCCGGCAGTGACCCTGTTGACTTATGGCGAAGATAGTACGCCCGACACGGAAGAGGGCGGCGAGTCTCTGATTATGGGGTCGTTGAAAAACGTAACCACGGATGGTTGGATTATTATCGGTATTTTGGGTGTGATGTTTGTCGTCAGTTGGATGGTGATGATTATTAAAGCCGTCGTGCTGAGTCGGGTTCAAAGCGAAAACAAAAAATTCGGGACTGCCTATATAAAATTGACCACAGAAGAGTTGGGCAATTTAAACAGTCAAGACGATGAAAATGATGAAGACTTTAACGAATCGCCTTTGTTGTTATCGTTTACCAAAAAACATGGTGCCTTTGCCGGCTCGACCATTTATAAGCTTTACCATGTTGGTGTAGAGGAAATGAATCGTCGCTTATATAAGGCTAATGGCTTGCCGGGAACGGAACAAGTGCTGTCGGCTCAAGCCATGAATGCGGTAAGAGCCAGTATGGATGCCACCTTAACCAGAGAACTGCAAAAACTGAATGCACAAATGGTACTACTGACCATCGCGATTAGTGGCGGCCCCTTTTTGGGGTTGTTGGGTACGGTTATCGGGGTAATGATTACCTTCGCGGCGATTGCTGTCAGCGGTGAAGTGAATGTAAACGCGATTGCACCCGGTATTGCCGGTGCCTTAACCGCAACGGTAGCCGGTCTTATTGTCGCGATTCCGTGTTTATTTGGTTACAACTATCTAGGTGGCCAAATCAAGGAAATTACGGCAGACATGCACGTTTTTGTTGATGAGTTTGTTGCCAAATTAAGTGAGCAACATACCTGATCCAGTTCATTAGACGTTATTTAAAATAATGCCATTGTAAGAGCTACGCCTACGTCGCGATTAACACCTTAAGTCGCGACGTAGGCGTCGCTCCTACGACACAGATTCTGCCAGAGAAAATTGAACTATGAAATTACAAGAAGAAAATGCAGCCTATGACGAAATCAACGTCACGCCAATGCTTGATTTGGCTTATGTATTATTGATTGTATTTATCCTGATGACCACGGCAGCGGTGCAGGGCGTACAGGTTAATTTACCCAAAGCCAGTAATACGCCCAGTTTGTCCAAGCCCCAAACCAAAGCCATTACGGTAACCGCTGACGGCACTATTTTTCTGGATACTTTTCCGGTCACCATGGAACAGTTGGAAACTACTTTGCAGCAGTATAAAGCCGTTAATCCTGCCTTGCCGGTCGTTGTTAAGGGTGATGCAACCGTTCAGTATCAAAGCGTTATCGATATTCTTGCCTTGTTGGGCAAGCTTGAAATTACCCAAGTCGGCTTGGTAACCCAGAATCTGGTTAAGTAGGCTTGGCCATTATTTAAAAAAGACAAAACCCTTTTATTCACCACGAAGACACGAAGGACACGAAGAAAAGACTTCGTAGGAGCGGGCCATGCCCGCGATGAAGAAGCTAAAGCTAAGCTTGCAGCCCAAATATCGCGGGCATGGCCCGCTCCTACGGAGGTATTGTGCTTATTAATGAACGTTACCTAAGTACACAAAAGTCTTTTATTCACCACGAAGACACAAAAAACTTCGTGCTCTTCGTGCTCTTCGTGTCTTCGTGGTGAAAGCTTTTCGTAGTTAAAGCTCTTCACGGTGAAAGCTTTTAATACTTTTTAAGAATCAAATACTTTTTATTGTTTATGAGTAATAACAAACATTTCAGGGTGTATATACCAAAGATCATAGGCGGCTTGATACTCCTTGTTGCGTTGGTCTATTTGGTAAAAGTGATCGGAGGTTTTGTCGGTGAGAAACCCGCCAAGCATGAAAAAAAAATTCAGCCGATTGCCTTATTTAAGCCTCCACCCCCTCCGCCACCTCCACCGCCAAAAGTGGAACAACCACCGGAACCGGAAGTGCAGGACAAAATTGAAGAACCCGAGCCGGATCCTGAGCCGTTGCCTGATGTGCCTGATGAAAAACCGGCTGCCGATACCGGTTTGGATGCAGAAGGCACCGCCGGTACTGATGCCTTTGGCATGGTTGGGCGTAAAGGCGGCAAAGGCCTGTTGGGTGGGGGCGGTGGTAGTCCTTTTGCCTGGTACGCAGGCACTATAAAAGATAGTTTAGTCGATATTTTGTCAGAGCATGATGATTTACGCAGAAAAAGTTATTCAGCCATCGTCAAAATTTGGCTGAATCCTGATGGGTCGGTAACCCGTTTTGAATTATCACGCGGCAGTAATGACCCTGACATAGACAAGTTATTAAACAAGCTGCTGGCCAAATTTAAAAAAGCCAAGGAAGCACCGCCGCCTGGTATGGAGCAGCCCGTTAAACTAAAAATTTCATCACGACTTTAGGCGCTGTAAGTATTAATCTCCCCCTTTGAAAAAGGGGGACTAAGGGGGATTTATTTAACAAATCTCCCCTAACCCCTCTTTTTCAAAGAGGGGGACTGAATACTTACTAAGGAGCGTGCATTAAATAACTTGGCTATTTATCCCCTCACCCCAGCCCTCTCCCGGTGGGAGAGGGAGCAAGATGGCTAAGTTATTTCATGTGCATTGCTAATGCCTGACTCGAACTACACCAAATTTAATTTAAAATTTTCAGGAACTATCTATGGATCACAAGAAACCGCTACTGGCTTTAGCCTTGCTATGCGCAGCCGGCTTGACACATGCGGGTGAAAAGGAGGAATTGCTTAAGTTGCGCAATACCACCACTAGTCTGATTAAGCAGTTGGTGAAACAAGGTATCTTGACCGATAAAACCGCCAATGAAATGATTAAGCAAGCCGAAGCCGACGCTGATCAGCAGGTTGCCGAAGCAAAGTCGGCAGCGCCCAAGGAAGTGGCAGCCAAAGAAGCCGTGCCAGCGGATGAAGTGCGGGTGGCGTATGTGCCTGACTTTGTAAAAGATGAAATTCGCCAGCAAGTGCGTAGTGAACTGCGTGAAGAAGTGGTTGGCGATGTGATGCAAAAAGCACAAAAAGAACAATGGGGCATGCCTAATGCGCTGCCGGAATGGATCAAGCGTTTCAAGTTGTCCGGGGATATACGGTTACGCTCCCAAAATGATTTTATGGCGAGTGATAATATACCGAACAGTTATATTAATGCACAAGCTATTAATGAAGCGGGTGGTGTCACAGCAGCGGGTGTAAATGCTTTTGATAATACAACGGTTGATCGCCACCTTTTTCGTGAACGTGTTCGCTTGGGTATAGATGTAAAAGTTGCCGAAGGCCTGACCGCTGGCGTACGTCTGGCGACCGGGAATATGTTTGATCCGGTATCAACCAATCAAACCTTGGGTAATACCGGCAACCGTTATGAATTTGCTGTGGATCGCGCTTTTCTTAAATACGATGCGGTGGACAGTGAGAAGTTTAATTGGCTGACAGTGTCTGGAGGACGCATAAAAAATCCTTGGTATACAGGAGGTGGCGAATTTACAGCTGGTAGTGAATTAATCTGGGATACCGACCTGTCTTTTGAAGGTTTTTCTGGTACGGTAAGGCATCAATTGGGTACATCCAATGCAATGGATCTAAGCACTGATAAAGGGCCTACGGTATTTGCGACAGCGGGAGCATTTCCTTTACAAGAATTCCAATTAAGCTCTCATGACAAATGGCTATTCGGTGGTCAGGCGGGGGTGGATTGGGGTTTTGCGAATCAGGATAGCGCCAAGTTTGCTATTGCTTATTATGATTATGTCAATACTCAGGCAATTCCTAATACATCACCCACTGGCACCTGTGACCTTAATAGCGTTAATAATGATGCGTCCGTACCTCAGTTTATGCAAGGCGGTAATAGCTTGGCAACCATTTGTCGTGAAGGTACTTTAGATAAGCCTGGTAGGGAAGCTGGTCAGTTGGGATTGGCATCAGATTATAATATTCTCAATATTAATGGTTCATACGATTTAGCCGAATTTGCCCCGTATCATATTAGAGTCAGTGGGGATTATGCAAAAAATTTGGGCTTCAACTTAAATAGCATTCAAAGTCAATACGGTAATGCCTGGGGCTCAGTCGGAGGCGACAATTCCAAATCACAGACTAATGCCTTTCAGGTTAGAGCAGATTTGGGTTGGCCTAAAGTGGATAAAAGAGGACACTGGAATGTCTTTTCACTTTATAAATACGTAGAGCGCGACGCAGTATTAGATGCATTTACCGATTCTGATTTTCATCTGGGTGGCACCAACGCTAAAGGTTGGGTAGTCGGGGGTAACTATGGTTTGATGAATGGCGTGTGGTTGACTGGCAGATGGTTAAGCGCCAATATAATTACCGGCCCGCCATTTGGTATCGATGTGCTGCAACTTGATGTTAATACACGTTTTTAAAAAGAGATTGCCATGAACCGAATAATCAAATCACTACCTGTTTCTGTTGTGTTGCTCGGCAGTTTGTTGTCGGCAACAACGCAGGCGGCGCCTCGGCCGGCTGCGGATGGCAATAATAAAGCCGTGCTTAAGCTACAAACCTTGGTTAAAGAGGTCACCACGGAACGCGATCTGCTTAAAACAGAAAAAGACAAACTGGCCTCGGACATTGAAAAATTAAAAAAAGATAAAGATGCGGCGGCTTCTGCTGAAGAGCGTTTAGGATCTGAACTAGCGGCACAAAAAAGCACTAATGCAAGTGTCAGTAATACGCTGGAACAAACCCATGCAAAATTGCTGGAAGTGATTGAGAAATACAATGTGTTAAACAAGGCCAAAAATGAGCTGAGTGCAACGCATGTCAATCTGGAAAACACTCAAAAACAAACCGAGAGCAACCTGCAAAACTGCGAAGGCAAAAACTTAAAGCTATTTGAAGCTGCCAAGGAAGTGCTAAGCAGTTATGAAAATAAAGGTGTGATGGACAGTTTGCTAAAATCTGAACCTATACTACAATTTAAAAGTGTAGAAATGGAAACCATTATTCAGGAATATGAAGACAAGTTAATCAAGCAAAAATATCAGCATAAAGAACTTGCGGTCACCAGTGCGATAGTTCCGGAAACGAAAGAAGCCCAGCAGCCTTAACCAGTCGCGTCGGGTTAGCGACAAGACATCAACTTAAGACATTTCACCACGAAGACACGAAGTTCACGAAGAAAAACCAAAGAAAAATCTTCGTGTCTTCGTGGTGAATTAATATCGGGGTTAGCACCCGACAAATCGAAGTGTCTGCTGATAGGCGTAGGCCGGAATAAGGCTTTTCGAGCGCCAGCGAGAATAAGCGTTTCCGGCACTCTGTACGAGAGTTGCCGGAAACGCCACCACGCGCTACGCCCTTCGACAAGCTCAGGACAGGCTTGGGTGGCCTTATTCCGGCCTACGCCTATTGCTTGTTATAGTCGTCTCACCGGAATCAAGAATTAAAAGCTTGAAAATTGAGTATCAAGTATCAAGTACAATTCATAATAAGCCTTAAATTTACTGGTATAATCCAAACCGTCAAAATTAAAGTAAATCAATTCGCGGGGTAATGTCGGGTTAAGCTATCGCTAACCCAACCTACAAGTATTGATCCATCAAAACAACCCAATCAGGATTTAATCAATGTTACCCAAAGTACCCCATTCAAAAAAGCTGCTTGTTGTAGCTTTGGTCAGTCTGCTAACGGCTTGCGGCGGCTCTGAAGAAAGAAAAGCCAAGTACATGGAAGAAGGGAGCCAGTTATTTACCGCAGGTGATTATCAAAAAGCCCAGCTGTCTTTTAAAAATGTGCTGCAAATTGACCCAAAAGACGTTGAAGCTCGCTACCAAATGGCTGAATCTTTAAGCAAATTGGGCGAGTTACAAAATGCCGTAAGTCAATATATGGCGGTAATTGGTGAAGATCCCAAACATCTGATGTCCCGTTTAAGAATGGGGCAAATTTATCTGATGGTCAATCAGGTTGATAATGCAGAAAAAATGGCCAAAGAAGTTCAAGCTATTGATCCCGAAAACGTTGAAGGCATCGTGTTGATGTCCGGTGTTTTTATCGCTAAAAATAACACGGATAGTGCCATAACCCAGCTTGAAGCGGCACTGAAAAAACAACCCGATGATGTTCAGGCCAATTTATTAATGGCTTCTCTTGATGCCAGAGCGGGGAAGATGGATCTGGCAATCGCCAGGTTGCAAAAAAGTAGTGAGAAAAATCCGACCAACACCTCACCGTTGCTAATGCTTGCCAAGTTGTATACGGATACAAAAGCACTGGATAAAGCGCAGCAAGCCCTTGAGACTATCGTTAAAATACAGCCCAAACAGTTGGAGAATCGTAAACGTTTGGCTTTATTTTTACTGGCCGGTAATCAACTGGATAATTCAGAAGCGGTATTGCGGCAAGCGGTTAAGGATTTACCCGATGACGTTAATGCCAAGTCCATGTTGATTGATTTTTTGGTGGCTAAAAGAACACCGGAAATAGCGATAGCTGAATTGCTTCCGATGATTGAAGCAAGCCCTGAGCAATATGATCTACGCTTTAAACTGACTGATTTAGAATTGGCACAAAAGCATATTGATAAAGCAGAGCAGGCCTTAAAAGAGGTTGTCGAACTTGATAAGCAGGGGCCACAATCCATTAAAGCACGTAACGCGCTGGCCAAGTTGTATGTTGCCACCAAACGCGTTGATGAAGCCAAGGCACTGGTTAAGCAAATTATTGAAGAAAACCCCCGCGATGTAGATGCTCTATCGTTACGTGGCGAATTTGCTTTGTCCGAGAAAAAAATTCCCGAAGCGATTGGTGATTTTAGAGCGGTTTTGGTTGATCAACCTCAAAATATTAAAATACTCAAATTACTGAGTACCGCGCATTTGATGAATAAAGATCCTGTTTTGGCGCGTGAAAACATGGAAAAAATCATCCAAATTGCCCCTAAAGATGAAGATGCCAGACTTGATTTGGCCAGCTTGCTGCAACAATCGGGTGAGACTGATCGTGCAGTGCAGCAAATTAATGAACTATTAACAGCCGATCCTAAAAGCAAACGCGGACTGGAAGCCATCTATAAAGTATACCTGACCCAGAAAAAATGGGATAAGGCGCAAGATACCGCAAAACGCCTGCAGGAAGTCGCTCCTAAAGAAGGTATGGGCTATTTTCTGTCCGGTCTGGCCTTTCAGGCAGAAGGGAAGGTTGATAAAAGTGTAGCGGCCTTTGAAAGTGCCTTGGCGATACAGCCTGATGCGATAGAGCCACTGACTCAACTGGTTAAAAGTTACCTGGCGCTTAAACAGACCGATAAAGCGGTTGTCAAGTTGAATGCGATTATCAAGCAACAACCCAAAAATTTTGTCGCTTACAATTTATTGGGCGGGGTTTACTTAAGCGATAAAAAGTTTAATGAGGCGATTGGTGCCTTTAAAAAAGCATCAGTTATCAAGCCTGAATGGCCCATTCCTTATCGTATGATAGCGATGTCTTATGGTGCTCAAGCAAATAAAGCCGAAGCCATAAAAACTTATCAGGAAGGACTTGTTAACACGAAAAGCGCAATGGAATTGGTTAATGATTTGGCCACTATTTATACCCAAGCTGGTGAGCAAGAAAAAGCCATTGCGGTGTTTGAAGAGGCCTATAAGCAGCATCCCGAGTCAATGGAAGCGCTTAACAATCTAACCAGTTATTTGTCTGATTACGGCAAAGACAGTGCCAGCATTGAGCGTGCCGCTAAACTGGCTGAGCCGTTGGAAAAAATCGATAACCCTAATACGCTGGATACCGTCGGCTGGATTGCCTACAAGCAAGGCAACTATGCCAAAGCTCAGGAATTGTTGTTAAAAGTATTGGCAAAGGAACCTGAGTCGGCAGTCAGTAATTATCATTTGGGCATGATTTATTTCAAGCAAAATGATACCGCTAAAGCCCGCGAATTCTTGCAAAAAGCGATCGATAAAAAAGGCGGTTTTATGGGTCTGGATGTCGCAAAAGAAACCTTAAAGTCACTGGATGCAGCAGGTGGCAATCCCGGATAAATCAAGATGTTAATCGCGACGTGGGCGTCGCTCCTACGGTGGGAGCGACGCCCACGTCGCGAATAAAAAGTCCGTCATTCCGGCAGTAGTAGGGTGCGCATCGCGCACCACTGGATGGAGCAGGTGGCAATCCCGGATAAATCAAGATGTTAATCGCGACGTGGGCGTCGCTC
>JBAXTQ010000319.1:0-3665 GCA_037130115.1 Methylococcaceae bacterium | reverse complement strand
CTATGTGTTGGATAGATTGGTTTTCTGGACGCATGGGGTTATGCGTCAGGGCTGTCTTATTTGTGCTTGCTGACGATAATCTTGCCTTACGCTTAACCTTACAAAAGTTGTTTGAGCACGATCATGTGTTGGTTAAACAACACCTGCTTAATTTTCAGATCAAAGACAATGATTCGTTACTGCATAGCCCGCTACAGCTTAGCGAAGAATACCTTACGCTATTGACGACAGGGCAACATTATCGCCCCGGTTTTAGCAGCCAGTTTCCCGCTCAATTAATTGAAACCGGACTGTGCTTTGAGGATTTGGTATTGCATCCGGGCACGTTAAAACAAGTCCAAGAGATTCAAACCTTTATAACGCACGGCTCCACCTTGATGCACGATTGGGGCATGAAGCACAAACTGCGTCCCGGTTATCGCAGTCTGTTTTACGGCCCGCCCGGAACCGGAAAAACCATGACTGCCTGCATCTTAGGCAAAGTGACCGGGCGTGATGTCTACAAAGTGGATTTGTCACAAGTCGTGTCCAAATACATCGGCGAAACCGAAAAAAATCTGGCTAAAGTTTTTGACCAAGCCGAACACCGCAACTGGATTTTGTTTTTTGACGAGGCCGATGCCTTGTTCGGCAAACGTAGTGGCATACAAGATGCCCATGATCGTTACGCCAACCAGGAAACCGCGTTTTTGCTGCAACGTTTGGAAACTTTTGACGGCATCGCCATTTTGGCCTCCAATTGGAAAGATAATCTCGATGAAGCCTTTGCCCGACGCTTCGAGACAATGATCTATTTTCCGCTGCCACGCACGGAAGATCGTCTGCGTTTATGGCAACAGGGCTTTTCCGACCAAGCCCGGTTAGACGCTGATATTGATTTGCCAAAAATCGCCAAAGACCATGAGTTTGCCGGAGGAGCTATTTTAAATGCGATACGTTATGCCTCGCTACAAGCGTTGGCTCGCAACAGTGATACCATTATTTTGGAGGAATTGTTGCAAGGGATTCGTAAGGAATATGCAAAGACGGGAAAAATGGGTTGAGAGGGCTTTTAATAGCCAATCATATTTATATCTGTTGAATAGTTTATTTGTATAGATTAAGTTAAGGTTACGTTATTTTGTTTTGAGTATTTTTTAATGATGATACTTGAAACCAAGATAACTTTATGATTATTTGGATTTGATAATAGAGAATAATATGTGTGGAAGATCAGCAAAAGTATCTCCAGAGGCACGGACACCAAATAGCTCAGACCAAAATCGAGGTGGACTTGCGGTTAACCATCCTTCTAGAAGAAATAATTGGGTTCATTCTCTTGACCAGGAAGAAAACATGTCAGCTACAATCGAAGTTGACCCCTTAGAAGATGATTTAGTTACGCCTTTTGTTGATGAACAAGGAATGTATATAGAGTCGTTAAAGTTAGGCAGTATAACTAATCCAACTTGGAATCCAGACGTTCGTGACGAAAACGACAAAAGAATAGGTGGTTGGGTTGACGCAACTCCAGAAAGGGACGGCGGCAGTCCAAATGATGAACGTATGGTGAAGGGAAGAATTATTAATGGTGTGTCACAAAATAATAACCTTATGCGGGGTGAACTTAGTGATCAAGCTCTTAATGAGATCACACCGGCGCAAGTTGCACAAATCAACCCCATTAGTGACGTGCCTAGAGAAATTCTTAAATATACACTAAATGAATCATGGCATCATGCTAAAGATAATTTGATCGATAAAGGGGACACTGCCTCAAACAAAGAAGCGCGAAATTTGTTAATGACTAAATTGTGGGAGTTTCGAAAATGGCATCACGATATGATACTGCAGCAAACCCAACGTGATTCCAGAATTGGTGATAAAGGTCTTACAAAGTGGGCCTCCGCAGGAAGTAATGGCTTAACGTCTGATATTGATGTTAATTTAAAAGGCACTAAAACTGAATTAGCGGTTGCAGTATTTAATGAATTATTTAAGAAAGATGGGTGGAAAAACGAGGCAGGCGTTGTTTATGATGTTAATGTTTACGCCATGGATTTTATGCACGCTGACACTTTTAATGGGCTTGCTGAAAGGCTAGGTGTGATTAAGTCACATAAATTTAAGGACGATTCAACACCCATGCGTGTTAGTGCCAAAGAAGGTGCCCGTGATAGTAGCCAAGGTGGTGGTGTAAATAGTAGAAGCACAATGCTTGAAGAACGCATGTTAACAGCCGATGCTAATATACAACGGATATGGTCATTGGTAAAAATGCGGCTTTATATGACAGCGCCGCAATGGCGTGATTACGAAACTAACGCTGGTTTAGATGAAGAAATAAAGAGTGGCGTCACGAGCCGTTATGACTCTTACAGGAGTGAACTCAAAGCCAAAATGAAAGGCGGTGATGAATCGATTGTTGTTGCAGATGATGCTGAAAAGACTGGCTTTCAGTTCCTCGACTCAATTGCTAAGGCTAAAAGTGAAACAGTCCAAGGTTCCGATTCGGAAAATATTAAAATGGAAGCAAGTAATCGTATCTACGAAAAGAAACTAATTGAAATGTCTATATTACGTTCACGAGTACAATACCAAATTGGAATGATAAGCAGCAGTTACAAAGTTGATGTTGACGAGCTAGATAGTGCTATTGACGGTAATCTAGCTATTCTCCGTGATTTAATCAGTGAATGTGCAATGTATTCAAATGAGGCTTATGTTACTGATGGTGCCGTTAATCATGCTGTTGTAGGTTTACAATCAAAAATCGGCATCACTCAAACCAAATCAGAAAGTATGGATGCATTTAATGAGAATGTAGCCGATTCACTTAAAGAAATCGCTCGTCACAATGGTTCACTGGGAGAGGCCGCCTATAAAGCCGGTAAGTACCTTTGGCGGATGGCGGATGCCGCAAAAAATATGGGAAGCGATAATTCAGATATAGAAAAACTCTACAAAGCTGCTTATATAATAGCTAATACAATAAAGGGAGGACCTTTAACGCAAGTTGAATCAGAAAACGTGTCTGCTGGGGCATTGACAGTAGCCTTTCCTGATAAAAATTTTACGCCTGACACGCTAATGGACTTTGTGCGTGAATTAGCAATACGGGTAGCGGTAGAACGTAAGGAAGATTTACTGACAAATGGCTTAAAACGCGGTCAAGTAGTCAATCATGAAAAACATTAAAAAAGATTTATTCCCAAAACAGCCTAAAAATGCAATCGGGTTAGTTTGGATTGATATGTAATGTTTGGCATAGAGAAAAGTGGGCGGCGCTTATCCACATCGTGGTATTGAGAAATGAAAAAACGGGGTCAGGTCTTGCATTTTTCTAATGCTCAAAAAATTTCCACAACAAAATAGGTTGATGCGCTGGGCAATGTATCGATATTATGCTTTTATCTGTTGAAAATGTTGGGCAACGATAAAGCGGTTACCCAACCTATAGTTTTTCAGATAAATAATTTCCAAGCCCCTTGGCGAAATATATCAGCAGGTTACAGCAAAATCCTCACGCATTTTCTGCATAACGCAAATAACTTTACTCGCATCCTGCATATAAGATTTAAACGCTGTTACGACTGAATCATGAAGGTCTTCAAACGTTTTAAAATATTTCAAGTGCGTTGCGTCACGTTTGGTATTTTTCCAAAGTTTCTCAATGGGATTGTAAT
>JBAXTQ010000318.1:0-3674 GCA_037130115.1 Methylococcaceae bacterium | reverse complement strand
GGTTGAAACTGCTCAACCAGGATTCCAGTTGCAGGTTGCAAAACCTATCAACGGAGAGCGAATTACTTAATGCGTACATTTGCGTATAAAATTAAGAGCAGGGTAGCCGAAAAACCAAAGCAAAATCTTCGTGTTCTTCGTGGTGAAATGTCTTAACTTGATGTCTACGGGCTTTCTAATATGCCCGTCACTCACGTCCTTGGCTGATACTCCCTACAGCCGCCAAGACTTTTTGCAGCAAATCCGTATCCCCCGTCTCAAAACTGATCGCGTCAGTTTCTCGACGCAACCAGGTAAACTGGCGTTTGGCCAATTGTCGGGTGGCAATAATCCCTTTTTCTGTCATGCTTTCAAGATCATCCTCACCTTTCAGATAAGCCCAGACTTGTCGATAACCCACCGCACGAATGGCTGGCGTTTTTTCGGTTAAATCACCTCGTTGATAAAGCGCTTCCACTTCATTGATAAAGCCTTGCTCCAACATCCGCTGGAAACGTTGGGCGATAATGTCGTGCAGAATTTTTCGGTCTGGCGGCGCAATAATCAGTTTTATTTTTTGATACGGGAAGTCTTCGCCTTGTGCGGCATTAAAAAAAGAAGTTAACGGCTTACCGCTGATTTCGTAAACTTCCAACGCGCGTTGGACGCGTTGCGGATCGTTTGGATGAATTCTTGCCGCAGCCAGCGGATCAATAGTCGCCAAGCGTTGATGCAGCGCCTCTTTACCCAAGCGCTCCAAATCCTGATCAAGTTTGGCCCTGATCTCCGGATGGGCTTCCGGCAATACAGCAAGTCCATTGAATAGCGCATTAAAATAAAGCATGGTGCCACCCACTAAAATCGGTACTTTTCCACGCCGGGTTATAGTGGCCATTAAATTAAGTGCCTGTGTTCTAAACTGGCCGGTAGAAAAGGCTGCTGATGGATCCAAAATATCTATCAAATAATGTGGAATGCCGCATCTTTCTTCCAATGTAGGCTTGGCCGTGCCTATATCCATGCCTTTAAACACCAAAGCAGAGTCTACACTGATAATTTCTCCGCCCAATACCTGTGCCAGTTGCACAGAAAGAGCAGTCTTTCCCGAAGCCGTGGGCCCCATTAAGAAAATGGCCGGTGGGAGGTCTTGTTTTTGCATGATGCTGGATTCCTGCTTATGCGCGTCTGACACCACTTATTGACCACGCATAAAAAATTTATCGAGATCATTCGTCGATAATTCTATCCAAGTGGGCCGACCGTGATTACACTGCCCTATCCGTTCGGTTTGCTCCATATCCCGCAACAAGGCGTTCATCTCATCGATACCCAAACGGCGACGTGCACGAACCGCCCCATGACAGGCAATAGTTGCCAGCAACTGGTTGGATTGCTCCTGAATACGCTGACTCATACCGTGCTCGGTTATGTCAGCCAGTACATCACGTATCAATTGTTCTTTATCAATAGTGCCCAATAAAGCCGGTGTTGAGCGAAGAATGATAGTTTCCGGCCCGGATCGGTTCAGCTCAAATCCCAAAGAACCAAAGAACTCATGTTCCTGCTCGGCCAAATCCGCTTCCGCTGAACTGACGTTTATCTTAATAGGCAACAACAAAGGTTGACGAGGTATCGCGCCTGATTGATATTGCGTTTTCAGGCGCTCGTAAGTCACCCGTTCATGGGCGGCATGAGCATCAACCAAAATAATGCCTTTAGGTGTTTCAGCCAGAATATAAATATTGTGTAAGTGCGCGATAGCATAGCCCAACGGCGGCGTAGCTTGTGTTGACGTTAGTGGTGGTGTTGGTTGCTGTTTTTGTATAACCGACTCTTCCGGATACAAGGACGCATAAGCGCTTATCGTTTCCGCTACCGTCGGCAGTGACGTTTGCTGAGGCGGCCTTGGGTTATTCACAGCTTGTTGATCAAAGATTGGGCGTGTTTGCTCAGACAATACGTCAGGCGTTAAGGATAAACTGACGTTATCGTCAAGACTTACTACGCTGTGTGCCGGTCTTACCTTAGCCAATGACCGATGCAGCGCGGTAAATAAAAAATCATGTACCAATCGGCCTTCTCTAAACCGCACTTCCAATTTTGCCGGATGCGCATTAACATCAACCAGCGTTGGATCAAGTGTCAAATACAAGACAAAAACAGAGTGCCGTCCATGAAACAAAACATCCTGATAAGCTTGCTTAACCGCGTGAGAAACCAACTTGTCTCTTATCAACCGACCGTTGACATAGAAAAACTGCATATCCTGTTGACTACGCGAAAAAGTCGGCAAACCGACCCAGCCGGTTAATTGCAACCCTGAAGCGGCAAAGTCAATTTTTACCGAATTTTCAATAAACGCGGAACCACAAATGCCGGCAATCCGGTGTTCTTGTGCGCTATCCGTTGCTGCCGGTTTAAGATTAAGGACTTCTTTCTGATTATGTAACAGCGTAAAACCAATATCGAACCGGCTTAGCGCCATTCTTTTTATTAACGTTTCAATATGGGCAAATTCGGTTTTTTCGGTTTTTAAAAACTTGCGCCTGGCCGGTGTGTTATAAAATAAATCACGTACATCAACCGTCGTGCCTTGCGGATGCGGATCGGGTTGCGGATCAAAATTTTGTTCAGTGCCATCTGCCGTCACACACCAGGCACACTTTGCATCAACAGTACGTGAAATCAACGTAAGCCTGGCGACAGAACTGATACTGGGTAGTGCCTCACCCCGAAACCCCATACTGGCAACTTGTTCCAAATCCTGCAAAGTGGCAATTTTACTGGTCGCATGGCGCGACAAAGCCAGCGACAAATCCTCTTTAATTATCCCGCAACCATCGTCCCTGATTTTTATCAGTCGGGCACCGCCCTGCTCTATCTCAATAGTAATGTGTCCCGCCCCGGCATCAAAACAGTTTTCAACCAGTTCTTTAACTACCGAAGAAGGCCTTTCGACCACTTCACCAGCGGCAATCTGGTTAACCAATTGAATCGGGAGTGAATGAATACGCATCAATGAGCCTAAAGCAAAAGATCTTATTCTATAGGAGTGGGTAAGATTATAGTAATTTAGTTAAACAGTTAAGTCGAATATGCGCACCCGGCAACACTCAACCGGGTCATATTTGCCATGTTAAGACAGTGATAATAGACCAGCACGATTTTAAGTTTTTTTATCCAAAAATTCACATAAACTGCTACAACCCTTATTTTACTCACATTCATCTTTGCATATAGATAGAACAAGAGTCTTATTTCTTTTAGGTAAAAAAGGATATCGAAGAAAATTAGATTTATTTTTGCAAAAAAATTTTATGAATTTTACAAATAAATGATACAATTTTTGACACGTAAAAATCAAAAAAATATAATACGTATTTATTAATGAAAAAAATATCAAATTGCTGTTAATGTTACCTATAGCAAAGCATTTCCTCCTGATCTTAAACTTGAGCAACTCACAATAAATAATATCCACTTGACATACGCTTAAGTTACTTTCAAACACAGAGATTTTGGCTTTCTCTGATACGGACTTTCACCGTATTAAATAGCACGCCCTTGCAGGCTTAGAAAATCCACACAGAAACGTGGGAACTAAGCGAGTTTTGGGCAATGCCGTTAAGTTAAGCAGTCAACTGGAGTAAAACAGCTTTAGCTGTTTTTACAGGCAATAGCTGAAGCGATTGCAC
>JBAXTQ010000317.1:0-3724 GCA_037130115.1 Methylococcaceae bacterium | reverse complement strand
AGAGGGCTGGGGTGAGGGTGGTCGAATGTCGCTTTACTTCTACATGGCTCTATAATCAGAAAAACGTCGTCTCGGGGGGACTGAGATTTAGAATTGTCTTAAGATTCTATATCGGGGAGCATGGAGAGTATTGCTATCAAATTGAAGCAAAACGTGGGTTATCGCCAGGCATAAAAAAAACCCGCTGGCGTAAATGCCTGGCGGGGTTTTTACTTGAAATTTTAGAATCTACAACAACCGCTTTTGATCTAGTTGCAACCTATTTCAAAAGTATATAAAACAAACTTATTTATGGAACTACGGCGTCTATTATACACGACTTAAATAAAAATACAGCCCTTTTATTCATCTGAAAGGTGTATTTAAAAAATAACGTATTGTACAGTAATTGTTATAATTCAATAACTAAGCTCATACCATTGGAATTAATTATGAGCATAAAAAAGACCACCAAAAAACAGGTAATATTCAGATTGCATCAATCGTCGTTAACCGTATTCTATAAGAAGAAATAGATATGAAAGCGACAATTTTAGTTGCAAACAAACAAGTCAGTAAAGAATACAGACTTGACGGGGATGTCTTTGTGAAAACAAAAGGATACCCGCTGATTGGTTTATGGAAGCGAGAGCCCGTTAACATTCCTGACGACGTAGATGCATTGTTGAATCTGCTGTCTGGAATGAGTAATAATTCCGCGATCACGTTATCCTTGCCATATGGAGATGTTCCTTTCGATAGGCCAACTCGTAGGCTGTCTAAACCCAAAGACGACCACCAAGCGACTCTAAAAGCACCTGACGGTTGCACTTGTTTTGTACTTGACCTGGATAACTGGCCGCTGGACGATCCTTTCAATACACTGGACCCGAGAGAACAGATTGGGATAGTGCGGGATAAGATGGGTCTGGGTAATTATTCCTGTGTATGGCAACTAACATCGAGTGCGAGGTACGGCTCAATGTTCTTGAGTGCCAGGCTCTGGTTTTTGCTTGATTCGCCATTGTCGATGAAAATATTGCACGATGCTGCGGAAAATTTAGGTGCCGATGAATCCGTTTACCACCCAGCTCAGGTCATCTACACGGCTCCGCCTATGTTTATCGGTAGCTCTGATCCTATTTCGAACAGATTCGATGTTCTTCTATCAGATTTTGACGTTGTTCCGGCTTCTAGAATTAAAGAGATTGCTGGCGATAATGTAAAAAAGTCTGCTGGCGAATATCTGGGTACAGAATCAGCGTTCCCAAGGTTAGGCTTCAATCAAATATTGGGTAATCTGGGGGATGGTGAGGGGCTAGGAGGCTTTCACAACGTCTTATTGCGATACACGCTGAAAGCTGTTGGGCGCAAGATGAAGCGCGATAATATCAAAGCAAATTGCCGTCAAGCGATAGCATCAGCGCCTAAATCCAAAGCGCGTGACAATGCCGATATTACTCGGTATATGTCGGATTGCTATCTGAATGACCTCATTAGCGGCGCGGATAACCGGATTAAAGGCGACGACGTATTGCCACAAAAGCACGCTGTCGAACCTACGTCGACAGCCATCTCGCTCGATGATGCTGAAATAAAGATTGACCAGATCGTCAATGACTTCTGTAAAAACCCAACACAAACAGTCTTGAAAGTCACGGTTGGCGCTGGCAAAACGCATGCCGTCAGTCACGCAATAGCAAACTGGCTAACTTCAAACCCGACTGGAAACGTGGCTTGGTTTGCACCAACACATAATCAGGCAATAGAAGTTGCGGCGGCTATAAATGCAATTTTGCCAGGGACTGCTATCCGTATAAAAGGCCGGTTACTGCAAGATAGTGATAATGAGCCTACGCCATGCGGAAGACCTGATGTTATTCGCACGGCCCAAGAGAAAGGCTTAAGCCGGTATGTAAAACGCTTATGCTGTGTAACAGAGTTCAAGGAAAAAACATTTTATTGCCCGCTGTGGACAGAATGCCTGTATTACGCGCAATTCAAAGCTAATCATCGTGTAAGAATACTTCCCCATTCATATATAAATCTACCCTCTGCGGCGGCATTTACGTGGGAAGCATGGAAAAAAAATATTGCCCTGGTCATTGTTGATGAGAGTCCTATTAATATCATTACCGGGGCTGGGTCGCATAGCATTGATGATATTATTGTATTGGGTGGTGGTATTGCAGAGGCAGTGAAACACGCTATCAATGGAACATCACCGGCAAATAAAGATGAGCTTGCCGAAAAGATAATAAAGCAGTCTTGTTTAGACAATATTCTAGGGTTGTTTCCCGATATCGGAGCGTCAATGAGCACAAAGGGCTTGATTGATTGTTTTAACGCATTTAAACCAAATTCGATGGCGAAGTATTCACGATTATCTAGCGTGTTATTAAAATGGCTCCAAGGTGACTTTAACTCAATCTGGCCTGGTTTAGACAAGCGCATTCACTTTGCCTGGCAAAATAAAGCCGAACTACTTGAAAACGCTCTGTTTTTAGACGCAACTGCACATAAAGAGATTTATCACGCGGCACTGGGTGATGGCCTGGTATTTCATGAAATAACTGTTAAACAGAATTTGCATGTTGTTCAAGTCAGTGATGAGCTGTTTAGTAAACGTTCGCTAAATAATACGTTGATTACCCGGATAGGTGGTCTTGCTACAGCTTTAAACGCCGGATTAATTACCCACAAATGCGCTCAGGAGCAGCTTACTGAGAGCTTTCCAAGTCATACGATACAAACGGCGCACTTTATGGCTTTGCGTGGAATTAACGCCATGCAGGACTTAGATGCTCTTGTCATTGCTGGCCGCATAGAACCCCCTGCGTTGGCAGTAGAGGCTCGTGCCCGTGCCTTATGGCCTCGGGAATCATTAAACGTTACCGGATCGTATGAATGGCAGGCGGGTGATTATGGCGGTGTATCTGGTCACTCTGATCCACGGGTTGATGTCGTTCTGAGGGATATACGGGATGGGGAAATGGCTCAGGCAATTGGACGGTTACGGGCGGTCAGGTCAAAGTCTACGAAACTTCTGCTTGTTGTCACGAATGCTCCCTGCCCTGTGCTGGTCGATCAAACCATAACGGTGGATGAGCTGTTGCCTGATTACAGGTTTAGTGCTGTCGCTATCCGGGATGGTGTTCTTATTCAGTCCGATAAGTGGCTTTTTAGCCGGCACCCCGATTTATTTGAGACTCAAAAGGCAGCTAAACGCTGGACAGAATCAAGTAGCGTTAAGGGCCCCCAAACCCTTATAGAAATATTATTAAATAAGGGATTTGGGGCCCTTAAAAACACTCCCTCACTTATCAGATTACAGACAGCAGAATTCAGAGCTAAAAATCAGCGTGGCTCATTAGCAAAAGCCGTGATGTGGACAAACGATCACACTGCGCGAATCCGTATTGAAGAATTAACAGGCAAAACAGTAACCGTATTTTTATCAAATGAGAATCGAGTAATGAAAACATCAGTAAAAGAAGCGCAACCGGAAATGGAGTGGGTTAGACCCGAATTTAAGGTTATCGAGAAAGAAAATATTGAGGATTTATTGCTGACGAAGTTGGAACAGCAACATCCGGATATTTTTATAACCGTGTTGCCTGATCAGCTTTTGAAGCAGCCGCACATGGTTATCCTGAAGCACACAACACAAATTAAACAAGTAGCTTAATTATCAATACTTCGGACAGTTTTGATTTGATTAAAAAATAGTCTGGAAGCCTTCAAC
>JBAXTQ010000316.1:0-3725 GCA_037130115.1 Methylococcaceae bacterium | reverse complement strand
GGCTTGTAATCGGTAACGGCTTATCAATGCCGGTCGGGGTCGAAACCCGACTTAAACGGTTGAAGGCTTCAATAACTTTTAAAACAGCCGCGTCGGGTTAGCGATAGCGTAACCCGACGCATTGGAGCTGCAAATGTCGGGTTACGTTATCTCGCTACGCTCAATAAGCTAACCCGACCTTGGCTTTTAAAGCAGGAGTAACCAGGTTACAAACACCATCACGCTTCAGTATGTTGATTTTTAGTTGGAGCTGACCATCGGTTAACGACCCAAACCAGCCATAGGGATATGTATTTAAGTTTCCCAATACCGGTCATTGGCAAACACTTCATTACCGCATAACGAGAAATACACAAACCCCGCCGGCCTAGCGTGCTTTCTTAGCTAACCGTTTGATAATTTTTTCGACTATTTTGGTTTCGGTTTCGGTAAATTGTGCCTCTTCACCTTCTTGTATACTATCAACCTTACTCTTTAGATTATAAAGCCGATAGACGCTATATCCTAAACCCAACACAGCCACACCTGTAGTAATAGACACCAAAGCAGGAGATACCAAAACGCTGGCAACACCAGTAGCTGCTGTTACTCCTGTTGTAGCAGCCACTCCTGTTACAACGGGAACTGCCGCTGTTCTAGCTAACATTTTACCAACAACACCCTTAAGAGCAGAACCCGCAAGAGCTAAACCTGTTCCAGTTCCTGCTGTAGCGAGAAGACTTGCAATTGCAGAAGTACTCAAATATGTACCCGTTATATATCCTGCCGCAGATGTGACAATCATTCCTCCGGCCGCATGGGGAACAAGTGTTCCGCCTGCTATTAAAGCATAAACGATTGGTATCAATGGAATAGCCATTTTTTAAACCCTATGTAACATGTAAGAAGCTCAACGTTAAGTAGACACTTATTAAGCTGTCCATATCAATAAATACACCTAAATGATATTTGGTCGCTAAATGTTGGTTGGTCTGTGCCCAAAATACCACATAAAGATCATTGGCATCTAAAGTAATTTAAAAGCAGTAGGCAATACGATAACACCATCTGAATTAATAACCTTCATTCGGCCATATTTATAGCCACAAAGCCGCCAGCTGCGAACGACAGTTGATGACCGTGAGTTAACTGTCATAATGAGAATTGCTGGTTTAACAGACTATAACCAGCTTAATTTAAAAAAGCCTTTATAGTGTGATGGTGTAAACTTGCATATCAAGTTCAAATTGAAGTTACGCCAAAAATGATCTCTTCACAGGAAAAATAGTATCATGAAAAATCGAACGTTAATCTTATACGTTACAATGATCGTCTTAGCATTATCTGGTTGCAGAACGATTCCAACATCTATTAATCAAGCCACAAATGTACCCAAAGACCGAATATTCGCAAAGATGCAGGTGTTGTCCCAATCCCCATCATCACTGACCCTCATTCGCGATACAGGTCTACTCGGTGCGGAACACGTTTTCGAGTTTTGGGTAAACGGCTTGCTAGTTGCTGAGCTCAATTCAGGGGATAAGTTCACGACACCCGTTGAACCGGGAACCGTAATTATTGAGGTTCGGATGTTTAACGTACTTGGAAAGCTTGCTCCCGCACAGGTTGAAACCGTACTTGCATCGGGACGAATTTATGTCTATCGAGCGGGAATCGATGATACACCTCGCCTACACCTTGCCCGCGATCTTGATCTGTCAAAATAGCTGGCAACAAATTTTCTTCCTGACACTATCTTGTCTTTGAAAGTTCTATTAGTCCTCCAATAGTACCCACTTTTCGCTATTCCATGTGCAATATGGTTGTAAAAAGACAATATCTTTAAAATTCAATAAGTTGCTTTATCAAAGAGGGAGTAATTTGATAGTAGTTTTATGACCGACAATAGTCACTTTTCATCAAAGCTTGCCTATACTGAAACTTACTTATCAACACCCGGAACAGTCAGTCCCCGGCGCCATTTCAGAACCAGTGACTAAGAATCCTCGATTCCGCCCCTGGGCACCATGAATTCTAAAGGCTCCGATTTTATCGGGGCCTTTTTTATGCCTGACGTTTTCTCTCTACTGTCTTGTCCATGTCTTTTTGTTCCCCAGCGTAGTTTTATAGGTTTAATATTTCTGCAATAAAAATGTTGTTGTGAAATGAAAGAAACTAAAGTATAAGTTGTAAGGCTAAATTTAGATGAAAAATGTAAGGGAGGTTTTATGGGGTTTTATTAACCTTCTAAATCTAACTGGGCATTTTTGATTACAAGACCGGCCACCTTAGTTTGTGTCATAAATGGTTGAAAAAAATATTTATTCGAAGACAGGATGAAAAATAATATGGCAGGAATTTATCATTGGAATAAATATGCATTTGTAGTGTTGACAATGTCTCAAGAGTGCCAGAGCAAAAATGCGGGAGTTTTTGTTTTTGCAGGTGAAAAAACGTACTTATGGTCTCCTCCCTCGTTCATTCCTTATTTTATAGGGGAAACTAATAATTTTCAGGCATTGAAAAATCATCCATTATGGATTACAGCCAAAAAGAGGGGAGCAACGCATTTACACACCTTAACTATAGGTGAGATAGGCAGAAAATCCTTAGTAGAAAAACTTATTAAAATTTACACCCCTGCTCTAAATCAAATTAAACAATTTAAAAAATTTGAACAATTTGAACAATTTACGCAACCTACGCCAATGGAGGCAACCATGTCAAACGACGTCCACATTTCTGAACAATTAAGCGAAACAAAATCTAAGTTAGAATTGCTTTATCAATATGAAAAGCATTATCTTGGACTTATTAAAGAATACAAAGAAGAAATTAAATTCGCTAATACTCTTCAGGAAGATTTACGAAGAGAACGGACACAATTTTTTACGCAAACTCTTAAGGATGTCATTCAGACTATGAATGTAGCTCAAGTTGATAATGCTGTTTCAGCGCAATGGATTCAAGAGTTAGTTGGCAGTTATACCAAAAGCATTGATTTGAGTGGGGATCTCGCAAAAACACACGTTATAGAAATATTAAGTATTTTGACAGGAGAATCTAAGCGAGAAGCGTCAAGTGCCCAACTTGATAACATTAGCAAAAAGGCTGATGTTAAATAAAAAAGCAGAATTTGTCACGCTGCAAGCATTGAAACAATGCAGGGCTAATATGGTGCAAGATTTTTTGAGTCATAATACGGAAATCTATAAGCCATCTTATAAGTATGAAAACAGTCCTGTGATGTTGAAATTAGCTAGAGAAAAATACTTTATAACATGGTTAAGTAGTCACTGGCAGGTTTTTAATCATATCGTGGCACAGTTTTCATGTGAGGAACAGCGGCTTGTTGAAAACATTTTTGCGCGTGTTTTTCTCGAATTATTAAGCAAGTGGTCTATAGTGAAAACAACCGATTATACTCAATTAGATTTGAGCAGGGCGTTAGTTGAAGACATGCAAACTGCTTTAAATAGATTTATTCAAGCGGGTGAAAATGCAGAGAATTTACATAACATTCTGGAAGTGGCCTTAGAGAAAAATAGTGTCTTGTTCAACAGAAGAATCAAACAATTAAGTGAGGAGAAATTATGAGTCTTATAGGTTTTGGTATTGGAGAAGCTGTAGGTGGCGTTGCAGTTGGCGGTGGAATGGCTGTACAAGGTGCTGCGACTGTATTATCCAAATTACAGCAATTCAGAGCATCTCAAGCCACCCTAAAAAAACAATAGCTTACGATGTAA
>JBAXTQ010000315.1:0-3731 GCA_037130115.1 Methylococcaceae bacterium | reverse complement strand
ACCGCTGAAAGCATCTAAGCGGGAAGCCCCTCCCAAGATGAGATCTCACTGGGACCATGAGTCCCCTGAAGGGCCGTCGAAGACTACGACGTTGATAGGCACGGTGTGGAAGCGCAGTAATGTGTGTAGCTAACGTGTACTAATTGCCCGTGAGGCTTGACCATATAACACCCAATCAGTTTGCGGTGTTAGAAAGCTTGCACAAACAAGCCAAGTGCCAGTTTAATCGCCAGTAACACAAAAACAACGAAACAAAAAAAGAGCGTTACAGATTTCCAGAGCAACAGGACATGACAAAGTAAGCCACAAGCCGAAAAACCAGACCTGTTACTTGAAGTTGGTATAAAAACCAACACACCAGTTTGCTTGGTGACCATAGCGAGCGTGAACCACCCGATCCCATCCCGAACTCGGAAGTGAAACCGCTTAGCGCCGATGATAGTGTGGCAGTTTGCCATGCGAAAGTAGGGAATTGCCAAGCTCTTAAATTAAAACCCAAGATAATTGTCTTGGGTTTTTTTTTGCCTGTTTTTTTATTTTTAAACCCTACATTCAGCTACTCTGACAATTGCTTTTCCCCTCGATGCTGGACATTTTTTGTAGGGGCAGGCTTTACGCCTGCCTTTAATACCACGATGTTAGCAGGGCAACCGCAAGGGATTGCCCCTACAAGACACGGATATAATTACATAAAAGGGCTATCCATGTAAGCCGGGACAAGCCGCAAGACTTAACTTTAATCTGTCCCGCCTTACGTGGGTAGCCTTATTTAAAGAATAAAATTACCTCCTATTTAAACTGCAAGCCGTATTATCTGCTATATTTTACATAGATCAGCCACGTATTTAATGCCGTTATTATCTTCCACGCACTGGAATAAAGATGAATAAGTATTCTAAACTATCGACTGTAAAAACCGGATGGCTATTGTCATCGTTTGTAATTGCCATGCTTTTATCTGGCTGTGTAAGTCTTGGTAAAGGCGCAGCGGAAGCGGTTCTGGAAAAGTCAGAAAATGAGGATACCCGGCTATGCCAAGTGTGGGGCGAACCGTTTGCCGGAATTGAAGCTGATTTGGTCAAGAATAAGGAAACCAAGGTGCTCTTTGTTCATGGCGTAGGTGACCATATACCCGGATATACTACCCAATTTTTGGAGAAACTGGCCAAGGAATTAAATCTCAACGTGCGTTCGGAAGGCCAGAAAAATATTGAACTGAACACGCCCGTGTTTCCAGACAGGAATCTGGGTAATTTGCGGGTGACTCATTTACTCAATGAGCAAAATGGTAAAGAGCTTACTTTTTACGAACTGACCTGGTCGGCAATAACCCGGCAAGAAAAAGCGTTGCTGGATTTCGATACATCAGGGGAGTATGATTTTCGCAGAGCCAAGATAAATGGCATGTTGAAGAAGTTTAGTAATGATACCGGTCCCGACCCCATTATTTATCTGGGACAAAGCCGAGTACCCATTTTGGCGGCTTACGCGCAGTCGTTCTGTTGGATGGTCACACGCAATTGGAGCGATCTTCCGAGCAGCGGTCAACATGTTTGCATGGGCTTGGACGATTCCAGTGCCGACCTCATTGCGAAGGACAATTATGTCATTATTTCTCACAGTTTGGGTAGCCGTATTGTGATTGATGGTACGCAACGTATTGCTTCCTTGTTGGCTGCGCCAGAAAAACATTTGTCTTCAGATCAACAAGCAAAAATGGCGCTTTCTACAAAAGCGATTGGGGCTTTTCAAAACAAGCGTTTACCGTTATTTATGCTGTCCAATCAGCTGCCCATGTTGCAATTGGGTCGGGAGCTTCCCGAAGTGGCAGGGCAGGAGGCAAGTTACTGTGATCCCAAAGGCGCTGATTATAAAAAGCGTATGCTCAGTGAAACCGAGATTATCGCTTTTAGTGATCCCAATGACCTGTTAAGTTATGGAATACCGCCCGGATTTGCAAGAAAATATATTGACTCCCGCCTTTGTGCCAAGATCACCAATGTCAATATTAATATAGCCAAAGTTATGGACGCCTTCGGTATGGCTGATCTCGCTAATCCGATGCAAGCGCATGTTGGTTATGATACGGATGATCGTGTTATTGCTTTGATTGCCAAAGGTATCGGTAATGTCGGCACGTCACCGCTGGTTAAAAAACGTTGTGAATTTGTAAAAGAAGTTAAGTGAAAGTTAATTCTTAGGCAGGGTTGAGCTTTTATATTTTTATCCCGCACTCCGGCCATACTTGGATTCCGGTACAAATCTCTTTGGAACAGATTGGCTTTAATCCTAGAGGGCGTATCGGGAAAGATAGCCTGACTTAACCTGTTAGAGTGCTTGGAGAATGCCGAATAACGGGTTTTGAGGTAATTGTGTTAAGTGCCAAATCGTTGTAACGATGCCTATAAATACAAAAAGGAAAGGTCGATGCAAACCACACCAACACAAAATCTGATTGTAGCTCCCACCGCTTGCGTTTCGATTTTTACAACGACCGGCTGCATCGGTAAGCTATCGTTTTTCGATTATGGGTATCAAAATAATTATGAATCATTTACTTGATAGAAAGCCCTATGACTTTTCTTTGGTGCTGGGCGGACCTCTTTATCAGTTACTAATCCGCGCGCGGGTCAATACCGATACACTGGGTTTAATCAAGCGCCGGGTGCTGGTCATTTCCCTGTTCACCTGGTTGCCGTTGCTACTGCTTTCTGTATTTGCCGGTCAGACAATAGACGGTGCCATTAAAGTTCCTTTTTTTTATGACGTCGATGTACATGTTCGCTTTCTGGTCGCTTTGCCCTTGCTGTTGTTGGCAGAGCTTGTGGTTCACCAGCGAATCAGGCTGATTGTTCTTCAGTTTATTGAACGAGGAATCGTTCCAAAGCAAGCCCGACCGCAGTTTGAAGCCTTTATCGGTTCTGCGATGCGTCTGCGCAATTCGATGGTAATCGAGATTTTACTGATTGTTTTGGTATTAACGGTTGGCCATTATTTATGGTCAAGTCGGACGGTTTTGCAAATGTCCACCTGGTATGCGGCTCTGGTGGAGGGGCAGCACCGGTTTACCCCGGCAGGATATTGGTACGCTTATATTAGTATCCCGATTTTTCAGTTTCTGCTGCTGCGTTGGTATTTTCGTATTATTATCTGGATGCGGTTTCTGTGGCAGGTATCCCGTATGGATTTGCATCTTGTGCCGACTCATCCAGACCGCGCTGCGGGACTTGGCTTTCTTGGAGGATGCTCGGCTGCATTTATGCCGTTGTTGCTGGCTCAAGGCACTTTGCTTGCCGGTCAGATCGCCAACCACATTTTCTATGAAGGTGATAAATTACTGGATTTTAAACCGGAAATTGTTATTGTCGTGATTTTTTTGTTGTTGCTTGTGCTTGGACCTTTGTGCGTTTTTTCACCTCGACTGGCACACGCTAAACGGCAGGGCTTACTTGAATACGGTGCGCTGGCGAGTCGCTATGTTGACGGGTTTGACCAAAAATGGCTACGCGGCGGTGCATCCCTGGATGAACAATTTATCGGTACCGGGGATATTCAATCCTTGAACGACCTGGCGGGCAGCTTTGAAGTGGTTAAAAGTATGCGACCCTTTCCGTTTGATAAGACGGTGTTGCTGCAAACCGCTATCGCAGGGCTGGCACCGCTATTGCCACTGACCTTGACGATGATTTCCCTGGAAGATATGGTTAAACGCTTGCTTGGGATTTTGTTGT
>JBAXTQ010000314.1:0-3762 GCA_037130115.1 Methylococcaceae bacterium | reverse complement strand
CGATCGCTATGGAAGATGGTTTGCGTTTCGCAATTCGTGAAGGTGGTCGTACAGTTGGTGCAGGTGTTGTTGCATCAATACTTGAATAATGATTTCGATTAGTATAATATAGCAAGTTCTGTAAAGTTTGTCTGAATAGGTCAGTAGTTCAATTGGTAGAATGGCGGTCTCCAAAACCGCTGGTTGGGGGTTCGAGCCCCTCCTGGCCTGCCAGTCAGATTAAACAAATCAATATTATCTATTATAATAATAAATAACACATGAATACTCAAGCAGAGCCAGCAGCGTCAGTTGCTGATATTGTCAAACAGGTTTTTTCTGTCATCCTAGTGATTGCCGGTGTAGCCGCATTCTACTACTTCTCAGCGGATCACTCTTACTTTAAAGAAGTTCGGCTTTTGTATCGAGTCCTCGGATTGGTTGCTGTCATGTTGATGGTATTGGGCATGGTGTTAACAACGGACTTGGGTCGCACTGTTTGGAGTTTCGCGTTAGAATCCCGACAAGAAGTCAGGAAAGTCGTATGGCCTACTCGTGACGAGACGGTGCGTACCACGTTGCTGGTGTTCGCAATGGTTTTTATCGTGGGCTTGATTCTGTGGTTGCTGGATATGTTCCTCTTTTGGGGTGTTCGCTATTTAACTGGACAGGGCGGGTAAAGGAATGTCGTTACGCTGGTATGTTGTTCACGCCTATTCAAACTTTGAAAACAAAGTTAAGCAGGCATTGGAAGAAAGAATTGAAAGGGAAGGTCTTCAGCAGTATTTTGGAAAGATTCTCGTTCCTACCGAAGAAATTGTTGAAATGCGTATGGGACAGCAGCGTAAAAGTGAAAGAAAGTTTTTCCCTGGCTATGTGCTTGTGCAGATGGAGTTGACTGACGAGACTTGGCATTTGGTTAAGGATGTACCTAGAGTCTTGGGTTTTATAGGTGGAACTTCAGATCGTCCTGCACCTATTTCTGAAAAAGAAGCAATGTCTATTCTTAATAGAGTTGAAGAGGGTGTTAATAAGCCTCGCCCGAAAACTTTATTTGAGGCCGGAGAAGTCATTAGAGTCATTGATGGGCCATTTAAAGATTTTAATGGTGTAGTCGAAGAAGTTAATTACGAGAAAAGCAAATTAAAAATATCAGTGCTCATTTTTGGCCGGTCAACCTCTGTTGAGTTAGGTTTTGGGCAGGTTGAAAAAGGCTGATAGCAAAAACGTAAGCTTTGCGTTTCTGTTGTTCTACCAAATCTCTGCCTTAATAAGGTAGGGATTTTTGTGTCTAGGGGGAGCTGAAAAGCGTTTGTACCCACATTGGAGTAAAAAATGGCAAAAAAAATAACGGCATACATTAAGCTGCAAGTAAAAGCAGGTGAAGCAAATCCAAGTCCACCAGTAGGTCCAGCATTGGGTCAGCGTGGTGTTAACATTATGGAGTTTTGTAAAGCATTTAATGCGAAAACACAAGACGTAGAAAAAGGTTTGCCTTTACCTGTAGTTATTACTGTTTATAGTGATCGCAGCTTTACTTTTATCACTAAAACACCCCCTGCTTCAATTCTTTTGAAGAAAGCAACCGGGATAAAAAGTGGTAGCAGTAATCCAAATACCAAAAAAGTCGGCACAGTGACCTTGGCACAATTGGAAGAAATTGCTAAAACAAAAATGGAAGATTTGAATGCAGCAAATCTTGAGGCAGCTATAAAAACAATTGCAGGCAGTGCGCGTAGCATGGGTCTGAATGTGGAGGGGTTATAATGGCTAAGTTATCAAAAAAAGCAAAATTAGTTAAAAGCAAAGTCGATAGAACCAAGCAATATTCAGTAATTGAAGCTGTAAATATATTGAAAGAACTGGGCACAGCTAAATTTAACGAAGCTATAGACGTTAGTGTTAATTTGGGCGTTGATCCACGTAAATCAGATCAAAACGTACGCGGCGCGACTGTATTACCTAACGGTACCGGTAAAACAGTTCGGGTAGCTGTGTTTACTCAAGGCCCTAATGCAGATGCAGCAAAGGCAGCGGGTGCTGATATTGTAGGCATGGAAGATCTGGCTGAGCTGGTTAAAAAAGGCGAGATGAACTTTGATGTCGTTATAGCGTCACCTGATGCAATGAGAGTTGTCGGGCAGTTAGGTCAGATTTTAGGCCCAAGAGGCTTAATGCCAAACCCTAAAGTTGGCACTGTAACCGCTGATGTTGCAACAGCAGTAAAAAATGCCAAGTCCGGACAAGTGCGTTACCGTACTGATAAAGGCGGTATTATTCACTGTACATTAGGAAAAGTCACTTTTGAAGCGACAGATATACAGGGAAATTTAGAGGCATTGCTTTCTGACTTACGTAAAGCAAAGCCAACTGCTGCGAAAGGCATCTATATTAAAAAAATAACCTTATCTTCAACCATGGGCCCAGGTCTGTGGCTTGATGCAAGTAGTATTGCAAGCTAAAAAGATATAAAAACTTTGGGTTGCCGTTTAATTCGGTAACCGTCAAAGACCGCAGGAGTTGAAAAACTTAATACCGGCATGATTGAAAAATTATGTTTCCTGCGCAGATGGTACTAGAACCTAAAATAGGGGAAAAATACCGTAAGGGGCATTCGAAAGAATGTGTTTTATTAATTCTGGAAAAATATTCCAGAAAATACCGGAGCTAAGCTGTGGCACTAAATTTAGACGGCAAAAAAGCCGTCGTAGAAGAAGTAGCTCAATTCGCTGCAAATGCGCATTCTGCTGTTGCGGCAGAATACCGTGGATTAACCGTCACGGAATTGACCGAGCTGCGAAAAACGGCGAGAGAAACTGGCGTTTATTTGCGTGTGGTCAAGAATACATTGGCAAAGCGGGCTGTAGCGGGAACAGAATTTGAATGCATGCAAGACGGACTAACCGGTCCATTATTGATTGCATTTTCCATGGAAGATCCCGGATCTGCAGGGCGTTTAATCAGTAATTTTGCTAAAACGCATGACAAATTAATTACAAAGATTGTTGCTATTGGTGGACAGGCATTTGATGGATCTGAGCTTGCGCGATTGGCGAGTTTGCCTACTCGCGATCAAGGTATCAGTATGTTAATGTCTGTAATGAAAGCACCGGTCGAGAAATTTGTGCGTACCTTGGCAGCTGTTAAAGAACAGATGCAAGAAGCCGCATAAACACAATTATCCAGTTTAAAACCAAATTTTTTTAGAGGAATACACAATGGCGATCTCACAAGCCGATATCTTGGAAGCAGTCTCTAACATGACTGTTATGGAAATCGTTGATTTAATTTCAGCGATGGAAGAAAAATTCGGCGTATCTGCAGCTGCTGCAGTAGCTGCTGCTCCTTCTGCTGCTGCCGCAGTTGTTGAAGAGCAAACAGAGTTTGATGTTATCTTAACATCATTCGGCGAAAATAAAGTTTCAGTAATTAAAACAGTACGTGGCATCACCGGCTTAGGCTTAAAAGAAGCCAAAGATGCTGTTGAAGGTGTACCGACAGTACTGAAAGAAGGTATCCCTAAAGCAGAAGCAGAAGATATTAAAAAGCTGCTTACTGAAGCTGGCGCTACTGTCGAAATTAAATAAAATAATTTTGACGAAATTGAAGGGACGCAATTACTGCGTTCCTACTTAAAGTATGGCTGGTGGCTTGTGCCACCGGCCTTTTACTGCTTGTAACAAATACACAGTAGAAATAATTCATGACGAAAAGGTTTGGAAGCGATATGTCCTACTCTTTTACCGAAAAAAAGCGTATTCGAAATAACTTTGGGAAAAGTAC
>JBAXTQ010000313.1:0-3794 GCA_037130115.1 Methylococcaceae bacterium | reverse complement strand
TAGGTTTAATCTTCCTGATTGTTTGTACAATCATCAAGATTGTAAGTTTAATCTTCCTGATTGTTTATACAATCATCAAGATTGTTTGTTGAGTCATCAGGATTATTCGGACATTTTTGCTTTTTCACAGGTAACCAGTACTGAGGTGTGACGGGTGTTGCAAGCCCATCTCTCCCAATGCCGTTAAGGAATATGCATGAAATACTTGACCATGTATATCCCCTCACTCCAACCCTCTCTTGGTGTGATAGGAAGCAAGATGCCTAAGTTATTTCATGCGCACTATTAAGTTAAGCAGTCAACGGGAGTAAAACCGCTTTAGCTGTTGTGCAGGCAATAGCTGAAGCGATTGCACTCCAGTTTTTTAAACAACTTGCGCTTAATTAACGACATTGCCGTCGCTTATGTTTTGAAAGTTATTGAAGACTTCACATGTTTCGGTCGGGGTTACAAATCCGGACCGGCATCGTAGGGTGGGATTTATTTAAAAAATCTCCCCTAACCCCTCTTTGCTAAAGAGGGGGACTGAATACTTGTTATCTGTTATGTCGACGTAAGTTATAAATAAAACGGGTCTATTGCTTCCGGAACCGCTGAGCCCCAGTTCGGCGTAGTCACTCCTTTACCGTAAGTGGCCTGATTATCCCGTGCCGAGCTGGGGCTTGGCGTTCCCGGAAAATTATCTTGTTTGACTGCCACAAAAAGAGGGGCTCTAAATATTTACCCGGCCTTTAGAAAATTTTTTTATTATTTGATGAAACTATTTTTTACTTAGAATGGTCGCAATAATTTGTTTTTTATTGTTTAAGGTGATTAGTATGAAAAAAATTAAAGTGCTAGTGGATTTCATCCAATTCTCTGTCGCGGTAAAAGTTGCTTTTTATCGCAATGTCATTGCCAAGTTAACCGATAATCCGGATTATCCGTCCCCTGATGTGCCCTTGGTAGAGGCTAAAGCAGCCGTTGATAATTTTGAAGCCGCTATTGTGGCGGCAAAAGATGGTGGTCATACTGCTGTTTCTGCGATGCATGGCGTTGAGGCAAGCACCGACGGAGTGTTTACTATCTTGGCTCATTATGTCGATAGAGTGGCTGCTGGGGATGAGACAAAAATTTTAAGCAGTGGTTTTCATCCCTCCAAGCAACCGGTGGCTCAGCAAAAAGCCACCTTAGCCGTTATTGATGGTAGCCATAGCGGTAGCGTTAAATTTGTTGCCAAGGCGGTCGATAAAGCCGGTGCCTATATTTGGCAATATACCAAGGGCCCATTGCCAATCAATGAAAGTGAGTGGATAACAGCGGCAACCGGCACTTACGCTTATTATGAGTTAGACGGTTTGACTGTCGGGGCTATTTATTATTTTCGGGTAGCGGCGGTAACGCCTGATGGCACCACAGATTTTTGTGCACCAGTACAAAAGTTAGTGGTGTAAGTCTTTTTTTATAGGGACACAGGTTATTGCATAAGTGTTGACCTGTGCCTTATCTTTTAACGCAACAGTTATTTTAAATGGCTTGCAGGCACGTTGAGATAATTTATAAGGTGCAGGTGCATTTAATTTGTTTTTAAGATAGGGCAATGGAACGCTACAATATCTGAGTTGTTATTTTCGTTTATTTCGTTTATCTTATCCCGGATAATTAATAATAATTTGGAGTAAGCAATGTGACTTTATCTAATGTGGTTCATTTGCCCACCGCGCAAGAAGCAGAAGAAGCTAAAATAACCAGCCGCGCTTTATCAAAATACGCCCATAACGAAAGGCTTCATTTAAAAATAGCCAGTAATAATAATGAATCAGAAGATTTAATTTTACCTGGCTATGCTATAAATTTGTTACTCGCCATGTTAACGGAAATGTCCAAAGGCAATGCCATAACGGTTATGCCAATACATGCAGAATTGTCTACTCAGGAAACGGCAGAATTGTTAAATGTAAGTCGGCCACATTTAGTTGATTTGTTGAAACAGGGAAAAATTCCGTTTAGAAAAGTGGGTACACACCGGCGCGTTTTGGCTAATGATGTGTTCGACTATAAACAACGAATTGATGCCGCCCGACTCAAAGCCCTTGATGACTTGGCTGCCCAAGCTCAAGAGCTGGGCATGGGTTATGAATAGTGGCAAATTTTTCAGTTATTTATGATGCGTGTGTTTTATATCCGGCACCCTTAAGGGATTTGCTAATGCAGTTGGCGGTAACTGACTTGTTTAAGGCGCGGTGGACGGATCAGATACACGAAGAATGGATTGAAGCGTTGTTGAGACGGGATAAATATGACAGGAAAATCTTGGAAAGAACACGCGGATTAATGGATGCCAGTGTGCGTGATGCCAAGGTATTTGGCTATGAAGAATTGATTGAAGGGTTAGTCTTACCCGATCCGGATGACCGACATGTTTTAGCCGCTGCCATTAAAGCGGGTGCGGATGCTATTGTTACGTTTAATCTAAAAGATTTTCCCAGTGCTGTTTTGTCAAAATATGACATTGAAGCGATACATCCCGATGAATTTATTTATAGCCAGATTGACTTGGCACCGGCGATTGCTTGCGGCGCAATCAAAAGACAGCGGGAATCATTAAAGAACCCACCGAAAGCAAAAGATGAGTTTTTAGCGATATTGCAAAAACAACAATTACCGCAAACGGTATCCGCATTAAGAGTCTATATCGAGCTTATCTAATAGTAGTATCTACAGTGACAACATTATGCTAGTCGGGTAAGTTGCATGTTTTTGTACTCTGGAGCTCTCATCGTTATACACAAGTGCCAGCCGGAGTTGTGCTCATTCCCAAGCTCAAGCTTGGGAATGCAGTCCTGGAAGCTCCAGCTTCCAGTCTCGCGAAGCTGGAGCTTCGGCTTCGCGGTTCCCAAGCTGGAGCTTGGGAACCAGAAGAAACCAGAAAAGGCGTGGCTAATCTGGTGCTGGCCTGTACCGATTGTAATAGGGGCGTGAACGGAAAATTTGCACACTTACCGGCGTTGCCATTGCTGCAACGTCTGCATGATCGCAATGAATATTTAATCACCAGTCATCATCCGCTCAGGGAAACGTTAATCGTACAAACGGGGTGTTCTACCGAGAAACGCCAACAGTTTTTGCAGGATGCTTATAATTGTTCAATCACTCATTACGGTTTCAATCAAAAATGGCAACCACCACAGCAAGGTATTGCTATTTTTTAAGGGGAAAATGCTGGCAGGTTGATAAATTTGTCTGATTGTTTATACAATAAATAACAGGGGCAGAGTAAAGTTAAAGTTAAATCTAATTTTACTCTGACCCTGTTATTTCCTGACCCTGTTATTTCTGTTATTTATGAGGTGCTACTTAGTAGTTGATTTTATACGCTAAAGTGTGTACAAATAGAAAGCATGGATACCTATAGACCGAATGAATTTGCAAAGCTAATAGCCAAAACTACCAAAACTTTACAGCGATGGGATAGGGAAGGTATTTTAACAGCTCACAGAACGCCCACAAACCGGCGGTTCTACACCCATGACCAGCTTTCTGAGATTATGGGTGTAAAACCGCTTTAGCTGTTGTGCAGGCAATAGCTAAAGCGATTGCACTCCAGTTTTTTCGCTGGTTCTCAAGCTGGAACTTGGGAAATAGAAAAGCCGATTTGATGTGCGTATTTAGTAAGGGATGGTGTTAATATTAACATCGAGTAGTTTTTAAACAGTTGAGCGCCGTTCACTAAAATCAAGATGATTTGAGGAGTATTTAATGTTGAGTGCCCGGCTTGATTGATTAGTGCCTGCGTCCATGCAGCGCACGAATCA
>JBAXTQ010000312.1:0-3813 GCA_037130115.1 Methylococcaceae bacterium | reverse complement strand
TATGTGTTGGATAGATTGGTTTTCTGGACGCATGGGGTTATGCGTCAGGGCTGTAGCCTTGCACGGCGACAATTTGGGCGGAGCTGGCTTGTTTACCGGTGCGCTCTTGATAAACTCGTTGATATTCTTCGACAAAGAGGTGTTTTATCAGCGGCTCGGAACCGATGTAATTATCAACTTTGTCGATAAAAACCAGCGACAGGCATTTGATGCCGAGTGGGGCGAGTTTTTGTTGTTTATCAAAATGACTGCTGATTAACCAGTACAGTTGCTGACGAAATAGACCGCCAATATCGCCCTGGCGTTGGTTTTGCTCTATTTGTACGCCATTGCTGAAATGAATCTTCCAGTTTTTATCCCGCAAGCCTTTATAAATACGCTCGATGGTAAAGTCTTGATAGCTGATGTTGTTGGTGATGACGCCTAAATTATCGCCGACTTTTAGCCATTTGCCGGGTTTAAGCGTAAAGCCCGTCTTGTTGTTGTGCCAGAGAGTCAGCTTGGCTTTGGGGTCTTGTCCGGCTTGAGTCTGAATCTCCTGCAATTCTATTTTTAGCAAGGCTTCGTCGTTGATTTCGGCAACCGAGAGTACCTCAATTTTCTTTACCAAGCCTTCGGAGTAGGCGTCATAAGGCGTCAGGCGATAAAGCCGGTTGATGAGGCGTTTGTGGGTGGCGGAATATCGAAACACAAAAAGCGGCGTTAAGGTCGTCAGGCGTTTTTGCGCAAGCTCTGTATCCATGCCTTCTTGCGGTTCGTCCATGATAATGATGGGGCGGGTTTGACCCAACGCTTCAAGATAACTAAAGCCGCCGATGCTGTCATCCCTGCCGGTTTGATTAAGTATGCGATCTTCGGCGGTGAAGGCTTGAACGGTGGTCAGCATGATTTGCGGCTGATCGTCGTTGATAAAATGCTTGAGTTGATTCAGGCGTTTGCTGTCGTATTCAAACCAGTGGAGGTTATGCTGATAATGGCTTTTAAGCTGCTCGGCAAAACTTTCCAAGGTGTTGATAATGCCTTCTTTAACCGCGATTGAAGGGACGAGAATGATAAATTTGGTATAACCGTAGTGCTGATAAAGTTCGTACAAGGTGCGGATATACACCAGTGTTTTACCGGTGCCGGTTTCCATTTCGATACAGATTTGCGGTTCTTCACTTAAAGCGGCCTCGTTTTCGGCAAGGTTATTTTGTAGCAGGATACCGAGCTTGTTGTCGTGTAGCTGCTCCAGGCTTAGTAAACATTGGTTTGGGGTAATATCGGCGGTGTTGCTTTGAGAGAGTAACGGACGTTCGGATACATTCCTGCTTTGACCTTTAAAGAGTTCAACTGCGCTTTGTATGGCTTTGTTTTGATAAAGCAAATCTTCAAGCTGAAGTTGCATCGTGTTCCTTGTGTTGCGGTAAGTGTAGAAAATGGATAGATCTATTGTGGGAGCGACGCCATTTAGAGGGTTATATGCATCAATTTAAAGATATTACAGGCCACGAAGACACGAAGTTCACGAATAAAAACCAAAGTAAAATCTTCGTATTCTTCGTGTCTTCGTGGTGAAATGTCTTAACTTTAATGCCCAATCTTATGGGTCGTTATGGTGACACCGGACTGGTGATATTGCCGATAGCGATCTCTGCCGAGTTCTTTGGTGGCTTCGCTATTATCCAGTATCTCAAGAATGCGCTCAATGTTATCGAACTGTTTGGGGCAATACGACGACAGGTTAATGACGGTTTTTTGCCAGAGCTCAGGTACCTCCAGTGAGCCAATCAAGATGACTTTTTCAAGGGCGGGCAGTTCGCCTGTGTAAATTTCGTGCGGAATAAAACTGCCTGCCCTGAAAGTCCAGAGCAGGTCGTCTATTTTTTGGCTTTGTGCTGCGTTGTCAGTGAGCACGTAACAAAAACAACCGCTACGATACGCTTTCTCGATGAGCTTGCAGGCAAATTCATAACGCTCCTGTGTCGATTCTGACGGCAGGATATAAAAGCTGATTTCAGCCATGCGCCCGATTTATCAGGTATTGGCTTAATAAGGGAACCGGACGACCGGTTGCGCCTTTATTTTGGCCGGTGCGCCATGCCGTACCGGCAATATCGAGATGCGCCCAATGGAAGTTTTCGGCAAATTGTGACAGAAAACAGGCCGCAGTAATGGTGCCGGCATCTTTGCCACCGACATTAGCCAGGTCGGCAAAGTTGGATTTAAGTTGCTCCTGATATTCTTCCCACAACGGTAAACGCCACAGACTATCGGTCGCGGTTTCACTGGCTGCCAGCAAGTCATTGCATAATGCGTCATTATTGCCCAGCAAGCCGCTGGGCACACGACCCAAGGCCACCAGGCAAGCGCCGGTTAAGGTGGCCATGTCGATTACGACATCGGGGTTGAATCTTTCTGCATAGGTTAAGGTGTCACAAAGCAGCAGGCGGCCTTCGGCATCGGTATTTAATACTTCAATGGTCTTGCCGGACATACTGGTTAAAATATCGCCCGGTTTATTGGCATCACCATCCGGCATGTTTTCCGAAGAAGGAATCAGACCGATAATATTCAGTGGCAGTTGCATTTGCGCTGCGGCCAGCAAGGTTCCCAGAACCGTTGCACCACCGCACATATCGTATTTCATCTCATCCATGCCAGGGGCTTGTTTTAAGGAAATACCACCGGCATCAAAGGTAAGGCCTTTACCGATTAAGACGATAGGCTTGCCGTTTTTTTCACCGTTACGATACTCCAAAGTAATCATTTTGGCGGGTTGACGGCTACCGCGTGAAACCGATAACAACGCGCCCATGCCCAACTTTTCCATGTCGGCTTCTTCAAGAATGCTGATGTCAAGGCTGGGGTATTGTTTGCCCAGTTCCAGCGCTTGTTCGGCAAGATAAGCGGGGGTGCAGATATTACCGGGCAAATCGCTTAACAGTTTGGTCAGGTTGATGCCGTCGGCAATGGCTTTGCCTTGAATCAGGCCTGTTTGGGCAAGCGCCTGTTCTGATTCGGGCGAGGTAATGCTGATTTTTTCAACTTTACTGTCCGTTTCTTTATTCGATTTGTAAGCCGTAAATTGATAAACCGCATCGCTAAATACTTCGATGATTTGACGGGTTTTCCACTGCCGGTCAGCGCCAATAACGTCAGCGTCTGCCAAGCTACAGACAACAGATTTTATTGAGGTTTTTTTCAGGCTGTTAATAGCGGCAAGCAGCGCTTTTTTATAATCCTTGCCTGATAAAGGCTTGTTTTCGCCCAGTCCGACCAACAAAATACGCTCAATAGCACTATCCGGTATGGCGTTTATCAATACCGTTTCGCCATTTTTGCCGCTAATATCACCACGGCCAAGTATTTTACTAATCAGTCCTTGGGTACTTTGGTTGACTGAGCTTGCTGACGCACTGAGTTGCTGATCCTGGTAAACACCGACAATAAGACAATCACATTGCAAGGTTTCCAATGGCGCGGTTTCTATAGCATAATCCATAACTTGACTCATAATAGTTGCTGATTAAAAATCTTATCGTGACAGGGCAGGGAAGTTTGTCCTATCAAGATGAGCTGTTAACGCAAGATTATACAACCAATAGCGGTGCTACACAGCTACAGTGGCTTGTTTAGGGTGAATTAACCAGAAAGGGCAGGGCGCAATGGCTTGGTTTTGGGCCGATTTTGAAGGTGTTGGCTTGTCGCGAGGATGCTTTGTGATATGAATTAAGGTGATTTCCGAAGAATGCTTTACCAATTTAGGGTAGAATTTCATTATACCTAAATCCTGCAAGCCCTAAAAAACAGACGGCAATCCCCGCTTTTTTT
>JBAXTQ010000311.1:0-3836 GCA_037130115.1 Methylococcaceae bacterium | reverse complement strand
CAGATATGAATAACTGGGGTCAGAGTAAAGTTAAATGCCTAACTCAACGCTCCAGTGAAGCTTCTCTATGTTCCGCCACTGACGACTAAATGACTTATGGGAAAAATTTACATCGAAACTTCGATTGTTTCATAGTTGACTGCTCGCCCTTCAAACAATCAAGTAAACGGCGAATCATACGCTGATATTGTGTGTGATTTTTAGCAGCCTCAGACTTGAAAAACACAATGTAGTTTTCTCATTCCCTATGCAATTGCCAAAAATCAGCGGGGGTAACAATTGGATAAAGCGCCGACAACACCAGTAAATCTTTGTCGTCCGTAACAAGATAATTGGCGTTTGCTGCCAAGAATGTACCAAGAACAGGTTGATCGGCTGGGTCACGCAGAAGTGGCTCGGAGACTTGAACAGGGTCAACCAGGTCAGCAAGAAAAGCTAAACTATCGACAAAATCCCGAATTTCCAGGCTTGACCAGCCGAGACGATTATTCAGCCTTGGAAGAACCCGCTGTAATTCATCCAAAATATATTGGGAAAGGATGACCTCCAAGCTTCCTACTCGCCAGGCAGAGACTATTTTTCCTGGTATCGAGTTGGGATAAGCAGTTCCAGAAAGTAAAACATTAGTATCCAGGACAATGCAAATTTGCGGCATAGCTAGAATTCAGAATGTCTAGTATCTGAGACAAGGGCATCAATTTCACTTAGCCCTTCTTCTTGCGGTACGTTTGCATAAGCATTAGCTATTTGTTGGCTTAGCGCATCAAATCTATTTTTAAAGCGACGTATTCGATCAAATAATTGTGCATCTACCAGCGCGGCCACTGGTTTTCCATCCTTTTTAATTAAAATTGAATCATGCCGGTATTGAACTTGATTCAACATTTCCCCTGGATTTTGTCGGAAAGCGACAGCATTTACTTCATTAATCATAACAAGCCTCTTATTTTAAAATTTAAACCATACTGATCATAATAATTTATTACATTAATGGCAAGCTGATAATTACCTTTAGTCTATTTCTGGTGAGGGGCAGGAATTTGATGATCGTCAGGGTTATTTTTTGATCAAATTTACGGCCGCTTATGGCAATTGTCGAACTTCATTCAGCAATATTCATCGCCCTAAAGCGGCCATTCGCGTCCGGCGGCTCATGGCCGTGAGTTGCCAGTCAGTTCCAACTAAAAATCAACACACTCTCCAAGGGGCTTGCTTTTACTCCTGATTTTTAATGATTATTGCCATACAGAATATAAATGACCGAGATAATCACGGAGTCGGTCATCGGCTTGTCGCTGTCGTTTTTGCCGGGCGTAAAGCGCCATTTTTTTAGGGCTTTGGCCGCTGATTCATCCAAGATTTTATGGCCGCTACTGCGTAAAATTTCAACGCCTTTGCTGATTCCTTGGACGGAGACTTTAATCCGGATTACCGTAGTGCCCTGATAGCCCAGAAATACAGCCATTTCCGGGTATTCCGGACTTGGATTATGGCTATCACTTTCCGAAAAATTGTCGGTGGCTGAGGTACTGCCAGCCGGAGGCAGCATCATGGCAGAGGAAACCGTCTGCGCTGTTTGCTGTTCGGGTTGATATTTGACACTTTTGCCAACCAATTTGGCAGGTCGGGATTTAATCAGTTGCTCAATAGCACCGGCATCCGGCAATTTTTCTTTTGCAACGGGTGTTTTTTTGGGTTTTGGTTTGGGATTGGTTGTTGGCTTGGACTCCGGTTTAGGTTCCGGCTGTGGTTGAGACTTGGCAGGTGAGGGCGCTACACTGGTTTTGAGGACGTTTTTGCCGATCAAATTAACTTCCAGTTTAAAAGGTACCGGCATAATCGGTGTCTTGGGCAAATCCATGGACTGCCTTAACCAGGTCAGCAGCATGATATGCAACAAAAGCACCAACAGGGCCAGCAGCATCAACACGTCGGCAGATCGTTTGTTTGATTTTTGATTCGTCTTAGAGACGATCTCTTTAAAATTATTTTTAAGCAAAATGATCTAAAAATGCCTTATGAGTTATAAATAAAGAGCCACCAACTTAGGTAACTCGCAATAAATAATCCCAATTGTTGCCTAACTCTGGACTTTGCGCTTATGCATACGCTTTGTAGGGCTAACGCATTAATAGTCTATTGATAAGCTTGTGGAGGTCAGGCTTTGCCTGACTGTCAGGCAAAGCCTGACCTCCAGCGCCATAACCAATAGCTTCATGCCAATGAGGTTTTTACCGACGTTTTTTTAACCCAATCGAGAACAATAAAACCAAAGTCCCCCAAAGTAAACCAGGTACCAGCCAAAACCAGCGTTGGTAAAAGGTAACCGGCGGGTTTTTAAGGTAAGGCACTTCATAGACGCTTGCCCAAGGTTGATGAATAGGTGATTGCTCCAGTATTTCTCCCGAAGCCAACGATACCGTGGAGATACCGGTGTTGGTGACGCGCAACACCGGTCTTCTAAATTCTATGCCGCGTGCCAGGGTCATATACATGTGTTGATAAGGTTCTTGCCAGGTGCCGTACCAGGAATCATTGGTTACATTGACGATGAACTGTGCCCCTAATTGAGCCAGTGAGCGAGAAAATCCCGGGAACAGACTTTCGTAACATATTTGCGCTCCCATTTTATAACCGTTCCATTTTAACAGGTTGGTGGGGCCTGAACCTCTTGCAAAATGACCGGTTTCCGGTAACCAGTTTCGGATTTCAGGGAAAAATTGTTCGCCGGGAATGTATTCCCCAAAAGCCAGTAAAATAGTTTTGCTGTAATGAGGCGGTACAATTTCACCGTCGTTATTTAACACAAACAGGGAGTTGGTAATTAAGCGGGATTTTTCATCCACACTGTATGCCCCGGTAATCAGTGGCAGTTGTCTATATTTAAGAAATTCTGACAAAGCAATAGGCAGTGCATTGAATTTAAATTGTTCCCCCAGTAAAGCAGGAAAAGCGGTTTCAGGCCACAAGGCAAAGTCGATTTTTTTATCCGGGTGGCTGTTAAGGGCGTTATCGGTTAGCGTTATATAACGATTAAGAATTTCTTTGCTATAACCTTTGCCTAATTCAGCGGCCATTTTTTCTGAATTTTCAGTGCTCGCCTGAACCAGTAGCGTCGTAAAAGAGGCATCCGGTTGCGGCAATCTTGCTTTAAGCCATAGTCCACCGACATTCAATAGTATAAAACCGGTGATGACCGTTGCCGCTATGATTTTTCCGGTGGTCTGCTTGCGTTTTTGCCAGGCGATGTAAAGCGGCACATTGCACAGTAAGGTTGCGGCACTGAGTCCACTAAAACCGATAAATTCAGCCCATTGGTAAAGGGGAATGTCAGCGCCAAACCACGAATAACCAAAGTTCCAATCAAACAGGGTAAATGAATAAGCTTCGGATAATACGGTGATGATGGCCATCAAGCCTAGCGAAAGTCGTTTTGACCATTTAAATTTTCGCTGTCCAATAAACCAAAGCAGCCCTGCCAACGGGACAAACAAATGCCCTATCAACGCATAAATAATCATGCCAATTACCGCAACCGGCCAATCCAGATGTGCGAATTCGTGTAGCAGGTAGGTCATCCAGTTAAAACCAATCAAGGTAAAAACAAAGGATGTGATTAAGCCGCCAAGCAATACGTCTCTGAGGCGGGTTTGGCGGCTCCAGAATAGCCATAACGGCACAAAGCAAAACAAAGAAGCCCACGGTGGAAACGGAATGTAACTGGTGCCGATCAGGAATCCGGACAGAGCGGGGAGTAGCCAAATTTTGGCGGTGGCGACGGGTAAATCGTTATTCATGGTTACAATAAAGAGGTTGTGTGTTGCATGGGATTCTTG
>JBAXTQ010000310.1:0-3851 GCA_037130115.1 Methylococcaceae bacterium | reverse complement strand
TTTCTTCGTGTTCTTCGTGTCTTCGTGGTGAAATGCTTTAAATTAAATGCTTTAACTTGAGACCTATAAAATCAGACCACCTAACGGCAAACTTATGAACCTTTATCCTTTATTACGTCCGCTATTATTTTCACTTGATCCTGAAACAGCACATGAGGTTACGCTTAAGCTGTTAAATATTGCACATGTTTCCCGTGTTGGAAAACTAATCTATCCGGTCATTAAAGATAAACCTGTCAAGGTGATGGGCTTAACTTTTAAAAACCCTGTCGGCCTTGCCGCCGGTATGGATAAAAACGGTGATTATATTGCGGCACTGGCTGCATTAGGTTTTGGTTTTATTGAAATTGGCACGGTGACACCGCGACCGCAACCGGGCAATCCCAAGCCGCGTTTGTTTAGGCTGCCTGAACATCAGGCGATTATCAATCGCATGGGCTTTAATAACTCAGGCATCGACCACTTACTTAAACAGGTAAAACAATGCCGCTGCCCGGGCATTATAGGTATTAATATCGGAAAAAACTTCGATACACCGATTGAAAATGCAGTGGATGATTACTTAATCGGTTTACGCAAGGCTTATACGTCTGCCAGTTACATTACCATTAATATTTCTTCACCCAACACCAAAAATCTACGTCAGTTACAACAAGGCGAAGAAATAAAAGCCCTAATTGCCACGTTAAAAGAAGAGCAACTTAAGCTGCAACAAGAGCACGGCAACTATGTCCCTTTGGCCGTAAAAATTGCCCCCGATCTAACTGACGATGAAATTACCCATATTGCCGGATTGTTACTGGAATTTGAAATAGACGGCGTCATTGCCACCAATACCACTATCGCCAGAGACAAGATTGCAGGTCATCCGCTTGCCCAGGAAGCCGGCGGCTTAAGCGGTGCGCCGGTTAAAGACCAAGCCACCCATGTTGTACGTGGCTTGGCGGCTGAATGCCTGGGAAAAATCGCGATTATTGCGGCAGGCGGTATTTTAAGCGCCGAAGATGCACAGGAAAAATTACAGGCAGGCGCAAGCTTGGTACAAATTTACAGCGGCATGATTTATCGTGGCCCGCAGTTAATAGAGGATATTGTTAAGTCTTTGTAAGACAGGCTGCACAAGGCACGCCTAAACGATACGTGATATTCTTTAAAATACGTTTTTTGTACTGCTCAGTCCCCCTCTTTAACAAAGAGGGCTTAGGGGAGATTTTATTAGATAAATCCCCCTCAGTCCCCATTTTTCAAAGGGGGAGGTAAACAACTGCCGTTTTTTGTAGGGTGGGCAACGTTTTTCTGCCCACCTTTTATCACAATCTAGCGGGCAAAAAAAACCTGCCCACCCTACGCAAATCGTTCAATCATCTTTTCTGCCTGCGCAGCAAACTCTTCCAGATTACCTTTTTTTACTTTGTCGACTGGAATAACCAGCGCAGTGCTCAAATCAATATAGATATAAACATAACGTTTGCCGTATTCCACCCGTACCAAATCGGCCCACGCCATTTTATTTTTACCGCTGGGTGATTTCTCCAACAGATAATTGGGATTGGCAGGATCAATGCTTAAGGTATAAGTACCGAATAAATTAAGTTTTTCTTTAGCGGTATAATTTTTAAGGATTTGCCGGCGTAAATCCAGCATCATTATTTTAGGTGACAACACCGCCCACAGAACGGCCATGGCAAGGATGTAACCCGATGATTTCATATCACCATAATAAAAATAATAAAAGCCGCCGATAAGCCCCATGATACCTGGCACTATCCAACGATTTTTCTTGATATTGTGTTGTATCTCGTCATTTCTCATGAACTGTATTTCATTAAAATGAATTAAATCTTCTTCACCAAACTCGTATTCTATTTCAAACATTTTCTTAATCTTGTTGAGGTTTAAAAAATTCTCGCCAGACCGGTCAGGTTTTTAAAACCTGACCGGTTAAATCCTGCGATGGTGTACTAATGCATTTTTATTTTGGCATAAACACTGCGTCTGAATACATTGGAAAGCGTCAACATGGCCGTTCTAAAATAACCATGAATAGCCACCTGATGCATTTTATAAAGGGACAGATAAACCACTTTGGCAATAAAGCCGCCGATACTCACGGTGCCCATCAAATTGCCCATTAAATTACCAACCGTGGTGTATTTTCCCAAAGAAACCAGTGATCCGTAATCATAATAAACGAAATTGACCAGATTGCTGTTGTTTAAACGATTAACAATTGATTTACATAACGTGGATGCCTGTTGATGCGCGGCTTGCGCCCTGGGCGGTACGTTGCCGTTATGTCCTTCCCAAACACACGCAGCACAATCACCCATTGCAAAAATATTATCGTCATTGGTTTTTAAGGTGCTATCCACTATCAACTGGTTGATGTGATTGGTTTCCAGTCCATCCAGATTCTTCATCCAATCGGGCGCTTTAATGCCGGCAGCCCACACTTTTAAATCGGCTTCAATAAACTCACCATCATGGGTGGCGACACCTTCCTTGGTAATTTCGGTGACACGTCTGCCCATTTTAAGATCAACACCCAAACTAACCAGTTGCTGTTGCGTGGCAGCGGCTAACTTAACCGGTAAAGCCGGTAATAATTGCGTTGCCGCTTCAATAATCGTCAGCTTTACCGTGCTCTTCTCGTTTAAGCCATAAATCGACAGCACATTGGTGACTTCGTGTAACTGTGCAGCCAGCTCAACCCCCGTCGCGCCTGCTCCGACAATGGCGATAGACAAAGGCTTAACATTAACACCCTCTTTGCCTATATAACTTTTTAGATAGGATTCAAACAATTGCTTTTGAAATTTAAAAGCTTGCGAAGTCGTATCCAAAAATAAGCAATGCTCTGCGACCCCTTTGATATTAAAGGTATTACTAACACTACCCACCGACATAACCAGGGTATCGTAACTGAAAGTGCGTCCGGGAATAAGCTCTTCACCGCTGTCACTTAACGTAGGACTGACATAAATTTCCTTTTTCTGTCTATCCAGGCTTTCCATTTTACCTAATCTGAAATGGAAATTGTTGCGATACCCCTGTGGCAGATATTCAACCTGTTCGGATTCATCCAACGTTCCTGCTGCCACTTCGTGTAATAACGGCTTCCAGATATGGGTCGATGCGGCATCAATCAAGGTGACGTCGGCCACCCCTTTTTTGCCTAACTTTTGACCTAAACCAGTGGCTAATTCAAGCCCTGCGGCTCCGCCACCCACAATCACTATTTTATGTTTTTCATTATTACTTTCAGCCATCGCCCTTACTCCCCAACTAAAGATAATTGTGTACTATAGCATTATATCCAACCAGCGCCTCAGTCACTGATTTTGCTATGCGTATAATTTGTCTCTGATTTCGGGAAAACCGGAAAAATTATCACTCGATCGGGTTAATTTGCCTATCGACTGCTACCAATTAAACAAGGTAGATTCTATTGTGGGAGCGATGCCACCATCGCGATTAGAAACGTTAGTCGCGACGTAGGCGTCGCTCCCACGAAAGTCGGCTACCACCATACTAACGATTCTTTTTTTACTGGGGCGTTACCCCTTGTTGCGGCTGTATTTGTTGTGATTCTTCCTTGGGTCGTTCAGTCTGTTTTCGCTGAATTTCAGGTGGCTGTTGCTGACGCACGACTTCCTGTTGCTGCATTTGCTGCATTTGCTGTGCTTCTTGTTGCGCACGTTCGGCTTGTTGCGATTGCCTGTCTGTTTGTTGTTGAGTTTGGATTTGTTGCTGACGCACGGCTTCCTGTTGCTGCATTTGCTGCGCTTCTTGTTGAGCACGTTCGGCTTGTTGCGATTGCCTGTCTGTTTGTTGTTGAGTTTGGATTTGTT
>JBAXTQ010000031.1:0-25293 GCA_037130115.1 Methylococcaceae bacterium | reverse complement strand
CGATAAAGCAACGTCGCTTCGCTTGTTGCGGGGCGCTCCTTTCGGCCTAAAAACCGAGGTCTTAAACCAGCAAGGAAGATTGATAAACAAGAAAATACTTTTTAGTACACGACCTTACTTGTCGCTTACCTCGTTATACTGATTACCGTCATCAACAATAATCGCTTCGGAGTCAGTCATGCTCAATCAAAAAATGCCCGATTTTATGTCCACCGTCAGTACTTCACGGCAAAGCAAGACCATGCGCAATCAATATGTCGCCTATCAACGCCTGGCGGCTATTTACCTGTTGCGGTTGGCGCTGGGCTTGCAAAAAAACCTGAAACGAATCCAGCTCTGCGATTTCTTTGAAGATGATTTGGGCAGGATTACAGGACTGGACGACTTTTACTATCTTGGCGATGACGATATTAATTTTCACAATTTAAGCACCGATAACAGGTTGCCATTATTACAAAGCGCCACTAGACGGTCATTATTGAAAGCTATGAGTCAACAGTTGAACACCTTACTGGAAGAAGGTGTCGGATCGTCTGAAGTGCTGTTTGTTAACATAGGCTTGCTGAGTACGACCTTAAAGCTCAGTCCGGTCGAACAGGAACTATTGGTGCTGCGTTTGCTGATGGCCTTGCTGGAAGTGTTTCGCATGACCCTAATCAATCAGTGTGGCATCTGTAACATGCCGTCTACCGTCGATTACTTGCAACTGATGACGACCCGTCCAGCCAGGGACATTCAGAAAGCCCTGCGACCCGATAGCCAATTGCTGCAAATGGGCTGGTTAAAAATTAATTCCGGCTTGGTCGATCTGGAGGATAAACTGATACTGGCCGATGGTTTGCTGGATATTCTGCTGCGTCAACACGACAGCTCCGAAGCACTGTTTGCCAACTTTTTCCGAGCCTCCAGCCTTACTGATCTGATGCTGGATGATTACGCCCATTTGCAAAACGATCTGGATGTTTTGCGGCCTTACCTGCGAACAGCGATGGACGAAAAAAAGGCAGGCGTCAATATCCTGATCTACGGTTCTCCCGGCGTCGGCAAAACCCAGTTTGCCAAGCTGTTGGCGCAAAGCTTAAACGCTTCACTATATGAAGTATTGTGTACCGATCTGGAAGGCAACGCCTTGCGCGGCAGCGCCCGTTTTGCCGCCTGCAATCTCAGCCAGAAATTGCTGAGTAAAAGCAATGCCAGCCTGCTGCTGTTCGATGAGGCGGAAGACGTATTCCCCTCCAGATGCAGCTTCTTTTTCGGCGAAGACGATGAAGATGAGCCAGCCAACGGTCGGGGCGACAAAGCCTGGATCAATCGGCAACTGGAAAATAATCCGGTGCCAATAATCTGGATAAGCAACCAACCCCAAGGCATGGATAAAGCCTATTTGCGGCGCTTTAGCTACTCGGTCGAAATCGACAAAATGCCTGACTCCATCCGCAGGCGTATCGTCACCAAGTACAGTAAAGGTTTAAAAGTGAGCGACGGGTGGCGCGAAAAGCTGATCAGCCAAACGCATTTGACACCGGCGCAAATCGAACAAGCCTGTTCGATAGCCAAAATCGCGCAAAAACGGGCGTCAATTAAAACCGAGCAGATTGCCGAACGGGTGCTGGAATCCAGTATGCACCTGCTCAAGCAAAAAAGCAGCCTGTCAAAAGCCCCGGCCTGGACACAATACGACATAAGCTTTACCAATACCGATATGGATTTGGATGCGCTGTTAACCGGTCTTAAACAAAATCCGCGCGGCAACTTCTGTTTTTACGGCGCTCCCGGCACCGGTAAAACCGCCTTGGCCGGACACATTGCCGAAACATTGGGTTTGCAGCTGCACAGTAAACGCGCTTCCGATCTGTTAGATAAATATGTGGGAGAAAGTGAAAAAAACATTGCGGCAATGTTTACCGACGCACAAAAACAGGGTAGTATTTTATTACTGGATGAAGCTGATAATCTGTTGAGTGATCGCAGACATGCCAGTTATCAATGGGAAATTACCCAGATCAACGAAATGCTCACCCAGATGGAAACCTTCACCGGCATCTTCATTTGCACCACCAACCTGATGGACAAGCTGGATGCCGCCTCATTGCGACGCTTCGATTTTAAGGTGAAATTTAATTATCTCCGTCCCGAGCAACGTTGGGCTTTGTTTCAGCAAGAAAGCCAGCGCCTTGGTTGCCGTCTGCCCCGCGCGGCCAAAGTGTTAGAGGCGCTAAAGCAGCAGATTCATCGCCTCACCAAACTGACCCCAGGCGACTTTGCGGTGGTCAGCCGGCAAGTGGCAGTGTTAGGCAAAACTCCAACTCCAGAAAGGATTATTGCCGTGCTGACGCAGGAATGCAAAGCCAAGGGCGAAACCTTTTCACAAATAGGCTTTGTTCATTGATGTTGTAGGAGCGACGCCCACGTCGCAACTGGCAAGTAAGTTTGTCCTTTATAATCGCGACGTAGGCGTCGCTCCCACGACTTAGGAATGAGCATGAAACAACTTAGGCATCTTGCTCCCTCTCCCTCCGGGAGAGGGCTGGGGTGAGGGTATAAATGGTTAAGTTATTTCATGCACGATCCTTACAGGAGATCATTATGAAAATCCCAACCCCAAAATTTGAAATCAACAAGCGCATGGTTTCTCCGCTAGAAATCGATATGTGGAACATCAAAGGCAAATACGCAGACGGCGAATGGCATGAGCTGATTCATGCCTGCGTCAAAAACTGGGCGGCAAAAAACCAATTCGACGGCAAAGGCACTATCTGGAGTCACGTTATGCCAAGTGCAAACTTCGGAGATTATGGCGACTCTTGTTGTATTGCCGCGTTTGGCATGACGGGCTTTATGAAGCAACTGGAAACGATGTTAAGCGGTCACTTTTCAAGACAAGTGCGGCGCTCCGATGAAATGCAGGTTGAACGCGGAAGCTGGCGGCCTTACTTGCATTTGGAACAGGGTAAAATTTGGATTATCAGTGATGATGTGGAATGGATGGAATTGGAGTACGATTACAACCTCTCATGGGCTCGTGGCTAATCTGGTTAGTGCATTAGCCATGACAAACTATAATCGGATCACATAAGGTTTATTAGGAAAAGCCAAGTCTTGTCAATAAATGTAAAAACTTAACTGGTAAGAGGAAGTTAATAGTGAGTGCGACTTTGATTAGAGTAAAACAACACAATGAACGTTGCCGCGATTGTAAATTAACCGTGAGCAATATGCTTGCCGGTCTTTTCGGTAAGGTACAAGACAATTGGGATTTGAATCTACCGTGTAGGTTAGCTGACTACATCAATACTGATCTGGCTGATACATTGGAAACAGTTCATGAGGCATTACAGAAGCACAGGGGATTTAACCAATTTGTTAGGTCAAAGAAACTGCCAAGGGTTGATTACTTCATTCCAGACCAGAACCTTATAGTTGAATTCGATGAGTCGCAACATTTTACAAAACCAAGAGATATTGCGCTTAGTCATTACCCTCAAGGAAAAGATTACGGCTTTAACGTAGAAAAATGGCGTGAACTTTGTCAAAAATTAGACAAACGGGACAATGATCCGCCATACAGAGACGAACAAAGAGCATGGTACGACACCCTAAGGGACATTGCCCCACAACTTAAGGGGTGCAAGCAAACCGTTAGATTATATTCTCGCGACTTTGTATGGTGCTCTATGAATCCCAACAGTGAATCCGATCTGCTTAGGTTTGAACAGATTATTCTTCAACCAAACAAGTAATTAATTATGACAATGAATGTTAGCAATCGGCTAAAGGGAGAAACCGAAGAGCCGGATTCAATGCCACCACCTTGCTTGAACATTACCAAGCTAGGGATTGTCTCTCGTGATTATTGGTGTGAGTTTGAAAACGGGCAGCGTGACTTTAGCCATATATTACCGAATGCATTGAAACTACTGGATGATAAGGGGTGCGATGCTGTTCTTTTCTCATTATTCAGTATTGATGACCGAAAGTCTTATGACCCATGTACAGCATTCAAGGGACTGAAGAATGTTAAGGCGATATTTCTTGAAGAATTTAAGGACAACTTTAAAGGTAAAATTAATTTAAAGGGCAAAATTAAAGAGAGGACAAGAGGAATTTATAATGTACACCATAGACCAAGTAAAGAATGGGCTAAATATAGTTTTGAACAAGTATTTGGCACATTAACCGGCATGCGTAAAGGTGTAATTGATAAATTTATCAAAGATGACATGCCCAAGAGAATTATGGGAAACTGCTGCGTTTTGCTATGCGGGGAATCCAATGGAGTAAAATATTCTAAAGAAAATAAAATAGTGGAAGATACTTTTGGTCTTCGTGAATTCATTCAAAAAAAGAAGACAAATATTATTCTTAACCCTATACATGATCGCATGACCAGGTTTGAGATGAAGCTAAAAAGACAATTCTTATCTGAAAAAAAACGATGGATTATATCGGTGTGGAATAAAGGAAAAAAAGATAAGAACGGTAATACAAAAGATGATGAAAAACCAGCATGGATGGTGTTTTTTAATGGAAAAGAAGTTATTGTTGAACCAGAAAAACACTCTTTTGGGGTTAACGTTGAAGTTGGAATCTTATCGATCCCAATAAATTAAGTTTCACTTCAACAGCTCTCTAATTACCCTAAAAATTAATAGTAATTGATATGGATAAAGTAACTCGAAATGTTAGATGGCAAATGGTCTTTGAAAATAATCCAGTTGACCAGTTAGCCACAAACAGCAAAATAGTTATGTAGGGTACGTTACGCGTACCCTACAGGGCTTCATCCGATAGAGAAAGCCGATTTAAGCTAAGAACACAAGCACTTATACATGACGTTAACCACCAAAAGGATCTCACCAAAATGCAAAGTATCAAAGATTTTTACAACCACAAGCAAGTTTCAGAATTTAAAAAAGCCGTTCCTAGCCTTCGAGCACAAATTGGCAGGGAAATATGGTCAAATGAGATTAAACAATTTGGTATAGCTGGTAACACTTTCCGCGCCTTCACTGGATGGGACAATAGGCCGAGCGATCTATATCACACTTGGGCAGAAAAACAGTGCAAAACACTTGATCCTGCCACGCTTGCGATGTCAGTCAATTCAGAAGAACAATTTGAGGAATGGCATGCCTCGCTTTGCAAGAGTCTGCAGAAACACTGGAAGAAGAACGAAGGCAAAGAGTTAAGTATTGCTCATCAGTACAAGGTTATTGATCTCTATATCAAGTGGCTAAGCCAATTTAACTTTGGCTTGCCTGCTATATCTAGTGGTTTTCTTTCCTATTCGCACTGCGCCATCGATAGCCAGATCCTCTTAACATTGAATGATTGCCTTTCTGGCGCGTTGCCCCTCGGTAAGCCATCAATGGGACACGTTAAATGTGAGGCAACTTATCAATTCTGCCAGGGGCTGATTTCCAGCTTTTCTTCGCACTGCGGAGGTACCTCACTACTTTTCGATTACTATGCTTGGAAACCTGGCGGTGGCTAAATTCGTAAGGTGGTTGCGACTCAGCGAACCGCCATTTTGTATAATCAAAAACCAATCCATTATTAGTCACTGCATTCAAAAACTCACCAACATGAATCAAGACATCCTCTGGAAACAACGCCTTGCCAATTATCAAAAAGCACTTGCCCAGTTAACAAAATTTATCGATAAAGGCGAACTCAAAGAACTGGAAGAGCAAGGCTTGATTCAGGCGTTTGAATACACGCATGAGTTGGCCTGAAATGTATTGCGTGATTATTTACTGGAAAAAGGTCATCAAAATATCCACGGTTCGAAGGATGCAACTCGTACAGCATTCAAGCTGAATTTGATCCGGGATGGCGATAGCTGGATGAATATGATTCGGGATCGAAACCGTACCAGCCACACCTATAATCAGGAAACAGTCGATTCAATCGCCAACAACATTAAACAACGATTTTTCGGATTATTTGCTGCCTTACACCGTGGATTTATCACTGTACACGCAGATTGATAATGCCGATTTGCTGAATCATATTCAGCGTGTCGGGCAGGTGTTTTATCAACGTGACAAGTTCACGACAACTTAATATAAATCATTGCACTTATCCCATCGATGGACACCGCTCTTCGCTACTTAGAAATGCTCGGTTTTATCCCCAAGGAACCTGGCAATATTACCACCCCGGATTTGCTGATAAAGTTGCAAGATAAAGGTTACCAGATTGACCTCAGAACAGTGCAGCGGGATTTGACTAAACTGTCCGCATCCGGCTTGTTTCCGTTTACCAGTTCCGAAGGCACCAAACCGTTATGCTGGTTCTGGCCGCAGAATACCCCGCGCATGCAATTTCCGTTGATGACGGCGGATGAGGCGCTGACCTTCAAACTGGTCGAGCAGTTTTTAAATCCCTTATTGCCGCTATCCGTTAAAAACCAGTTGGCCGCTTACTTCATTTTGGCCGACAGTACCTTAAAAGCCTCACCTTTGGCGAACTGGACTGATAAGGTTCGTATTATTTCCAATAACCAAACCTTATTACCGGCCAAGATTAATGACACCGTGCTGGCGGTGGTTTATGAAGCACTCTTAAAAAGTCGGCGTTTTACGGCAAGCTACCGGCCCCGCAAAAATCAGGTCAAGCCCTACGAAGTCAATCCCTTGGGTCTTATACTTAAGGGCAGCGCCATGTATCTGGTGGCTACGCTGTGGGATTATCAGGATATTAAACAACTGGCCTTGCACCGCTTTTCGGAAGCAACGCTGCTGGACAAAGACGTGTCTGCCCCCAGCGATTTTTCGTTGGATGCCTATATTGCCGAGGGCGGTTTCGATTATCCCACCATTCCCGAGCATTCCATCCGGCTTACTGTTAAAATCAACGACCCGATAAAAAAGTATCTGTCCGAAACGCCGTTGAGCGCCGATCAACAGATTACCCGACTCGACGCCATGACTTATCAACTGCAAGCCACGGTTAAAGACACGCTGCAACTACGCTGGTGGCTACGCAGTTTTGCCGCTGATGTGGAGATTTTAGAACCACTGTCCTTGCGTGAGGAGTTTGTGGAATCAGCAAAGGCATTAAGCCAAATTTATCAAGTTTGAATGACAACATAACCTGAATTAATAAAGCAATTTGTCGAAAAGCCCGTTGTTTTGGTCATTAAGGCAACTCGCAATAAATAAGGAACGTGCATGAAATAACTTGACCATTTATATCACCGCACCCCAGTTCTCCAGCAGGAGAGGAGGCAACATGCCTGCGTTATTTCATGCGCATTCTTTACCCTTATTCCCTAAACGCCAAACGATAACCGACACCTGCTTCGGTAAGCAAATAATGTGGTTGAGCGGGATCTGCTTCGAGTTTCCGGCGTAATTGCCCCATATAAATCCGGACATAGTGGGCATGTTCTATATAGGCAGGCCCCCAGACGTGCAACAATAACTGTCGGTGCGTCAACACCTTGCCTGCATGATGGATCAGGACGGTCAGTAGCCGATATTCAATGGGCGTCAGATGAATCTCCTGTTCAGCAATAAATACACAGCGACGGGATAAATCAACCTGTAAATCACCAAGACAAAAAAGCGTTTCGGGACTGTCTCCGGCAAGCCTGGCGGCGTGGCGTAGTGATACGCGAATACGTGCCAGAAGCTCACCGATACTGAATGGTTTGGTCAGATAATCATCCGCTCCGGCATCCAATGCGTTAACCTTGTTGTTTTCCTGACTTCTGGCTGACAGCACGATGATCGGCACGGCTGACCACTCGCGAACTTTGTTGATAACGGCTATGCCGTCCATGTCAGGCAGTCCCAAATCAAGAATGACCAGCTCCGGTTTACGCCTGCCAATTTCCAACAAGCCTCTTTCACCGGTGCCAGCCTCAATCACCTGAAAGCCCTGCGCCCTCAAACTGGTGCGCAGAAAACGGCAGATTTGGGAATCGTCCTCGATAACCACAATAACAGGATTCGTGTTATTCATCTTCCAGCTCATTAACCAGTTGCGGCGATGCTTCCTCTACAGGCAGCATAAAAAAGAATTGCGCCCCCCCGTCATGCCGATTACTGACACCGATAACGCCGCCATGCGCAATAACAATAGCCTTGCAAATCGCCAAGCCAAGACCAACGCCACTTTGTGACCCTTCCCGATGTACCTGATAAAATTTATCGAATAGTTTTTCCTCTGATCCTGCGGGTATTCCAGACCCATGATCAGCGATGGTTACTTTTAGTATCTGCGTGGAAAGTTCGGCGATGATGTCAATGGGACTGCCACCCGGTGTATATTTACAGGCATTGTCCAGCAGATTGATTAGCACCTGCTCAATAAGTACCGCATCAAGCCGTACCCAACAAAGACCATCCGGCAACCGTGTGTTGACGATACGTCCTCCAAGTCGTTTGTGCATACGCGTCAAAGCGCCACCTATGATTTCATCCAGTGGATACCATTGCAGGTTCAACGAGGCTTGCCCGCCTTCCAGGCGTGCCATATCCAGAATATTGCTTGCCAGGTTTGACATGCGTAGTGCTTCATCATAGATGGTAAGGCTCAATTCTTGTCGATCAGTAGAGCTAAGCAGCGCATCCTCTTCCACCAAGGTACTGGCTGCACCGACGATGACTGACAAAGGCGTGCGTAAATCATGAGAAATGGCGCTAAGCAAGGAATTGCGCAGGGTTTCTGATTCCATACGTAATTGCGTTTGTTGTGCCTCTTCGGCAAAATGCACCCGTTCAATGGCTTGAGCAATCTGGCTAAGAAAGGTATCCAATAGCCGACGCTGTTCAGGCAGAAACACGCGCCGCAGATTTGCGGCACATAAAGCCAGTACACCGATAACGCCACGAAATCCGGATAGCGGGAAATACACGGCGCTGGCTCCGGGTAAGGTATCGGTGCCTTGTCCCGCAATCCGGGCATGGTCGAAAACCCACTGCGCAACGCCTAGATCAGCAGCGTGAAGAGATTCTGCTATAGCCGGGTCTTGTGGATAAACCAGCCGACCCTCGTCGACAGGAAACAATAATACGCTGGTGCCGCCAAACTCTTCATGAATATGGCGCACGGCGATTTTAGAGATATCTGCCAAGTTACGACTGGTCGCGAGATCTTTGCTTAAGGCGTAAAGTACATTGGCCCGGCGTTCCCGATGCGAGGCTATCTTCGCCTGAAAACGCACATTACTGGTTAGATGACTGATAATCAACCCGACCAATAACATAATAAAGAATGTCACTAAATATTGGGCATCCGCCACGGCAAAATTATAAGTCGGTGTTACAAACAAAAAATCGAAGGCAGCAACACTCAAAATAGAGGTCAGAATGGAGGCTTCACGGCCAATGCGAGCGGCCATAAAAACCACGCCCAGCAAATAAACCATAATCAAGTTAGCCGACTCAAATTTTCCTGACATTAACCAGGCAAGCAACGTTGTGCCACTGGTCATCATTAGCGCCCAACGCCAGCTTAACCAGTGTCGCTTAACGCGCTCCCAGGGATACCCGGGGCGTCGTACTTTGGATTCCGGCATTGGTTTGGGTCGTTTTTGCTCCAAGATACCTTCGCCGCGCGGGCTTCCCAACAAATAAACATTAATATTGTGGGCTTCGGCAATCAGCTTATCGACGACCGAACCCAGCACCCAGCGCTTCCAGCCACGGCGACCGGGTTTGCCCAGCATAATTTTGGTAACGTTGCGGCTTTTGGCGAGACTCAGGATTTCTTTGCTCATATCGGCTCCTGACAAGGTTACCGTTTCGGCACCCAACTGTTCGGCAAAACGCAACACGCGTAATACCTCATCGCGACGTTCAGCCGGCAAGCGTTGCAGCTCCGGCGTTTCCACATAAGCCACAAGCCAGTGAGCATGAAGGCTGGTAGAGAGTCGTTTGGCGGCACGTATCAGTCTTTCGGCATCCGGGTTGGGGCCCATGCAAACCAAGACCCTGTCACCGACCGGCCAAACATCATGTATCGCGTGAATCTCCCGGTAGTCCTGCATTTGTGCATCCACCCGGTCAGCGGTGAAGCGTAAGGACAACTCACGCAAGGCGATGAGATTGCCTTTGCGAAAGAAGCTACGCATCGCTCGCTCCGCCTGTTGTGGCACATAAACCTTACCTTCCTTAAGCCGTAATAATAATTCATCGGGCGGCAAATCAATCAATTCGACTTCGTCCGCCAACTCGAATACCGTATCCGGCACGGTTTCCTTAACCTGCACACCGGTGACCAGATTGATGTCATCGTTGAGACTTTCCAAATGCTGAACATTAAGCGTACTATAAACGTCAATACCTGCATTCAACAATTCCTCCACATCCTGCCAGCGTTTGGAATGACGACAACCAACGGCATTGCTGTGCGCCAATTCATCCACTAAAACCAAGGTCGGGCGACGTTTCAAGGTGCCCTCCAAGTCAAACTCGCGTTGCACGGTACCACGGTGTTTAACCAACTTGGGCGGCAGTACTTCCAAGCCTTGCAACACCGCGATAGTTTCTTGCCTGTCGTGGGTTTCCACCAGCCCAACCACCACATCGACACCTTCAACCCGTTTGGCTTGAGCGACCAAGAGCATCCCGTAGGTTTTTCCAACACCGGCGGCAGCACCAAAAAAAATCTTGAGTCGCCCACGTCGCCGTTGGTTTTCTTCACGCTCTACGCGTGCAAGCAATTCGTCAGGGTCTGGTCGTATGTCGTTCATGGGTGAGTCCGATTATTGCTAAATACGCTGATCCAGCGCCAAATTTTTATTTAAGCGAAAGTTGTTTAAAAAACTGGAGTGCAATCGCTTCAGCTATTGCATTTAAAACAGCTAAAGCTGTTTTACTCCAGCCGCAGCATTATATTATTACGATATTTAACTGTGGGCAGTGACGCCGGAGCTTGGGAATCAGGCGAATACCAGTGGTATTTTCTGAGTACTGGCTAAATACGTTACTTTAGGCGCTGATCCAGCGCCAAATTTAATTTAAGCACATTGACGCGTGGTTCACCCAAGACTCCCCATTGCCTGCCTTCTGTATAACGACCTACCAAGTCACTGACACTGTTCGGCGACAAGTTCCTGGCTCTGGCAACCCGACTGATTTGATAGGCGGCAGCCGCAGGACTGATATGTGGATCAAGACCACTGGCCGAGGCGGTCACCAAATCTACGGGAATAGCGTCCAACTGACCGGGATCTGCCTCATGTAACGCTTTGATGCGGGCTTTTACAGCATCGATCAGCGCAGGATTGGTAGGCCCTTGATTGGAACCGCTGGAGGCACCTCCATTATAAGCCGTTGGCGATGTTGCAGAAGGTCGTCCCCAAAAATACTCAGGGCGATTAAAGGCTTGTCCGATTAATTCAGAACCTAGCGGCTGCTCGTTAGTACCCAGTAAACTGCCGTTTGTCTGGTCAGGATATAAGCGTTGTGCGCTGAAGGTGACTGCCAAGGGATAAACCAGGCCGGTTAGCACCGTAAAAAACAATAACATCAGTAATGCGGGTTTTATTTGATTTGTCATTGAAGACTCCTTTATATGTTGGGTACGCATCGCATACCTTTTTTATGTGTTTTCCTGACCGGAACATTTTGTAATGGTGCGCAATGCGCACCCTACTTTTTAATTATAACGATAATGCGGTTAAGCCAAGATCAATTAATTTAATACCGATAAACGGTACAATCACACCGCCGACTCCGTAGACCAGCAGATTATTACGCAGCAAGGTAGCCGCACTTTGCGGCCTGTAAGTCACACCTTTCAGCGCCAACGGAATCAAGGCGACGATAATTAACGCGTTAAAAATAACCGCTGAAAGTATCGCGTTGCCAGGACTGCTTAGCCCCATGATATTAAGCACCTCAAGTTGCGGATAAATACTGGCAAACGCCGCCGGAACAATCGCGAAATACTTGGCGATATCATTAGCCAGACTAAAGGTGGTCAAAGCTCCGCGCGTCATCAACATTTGTTTGCCGGTTTCAACGATTTCGATCAGCTTGGTGGGATTGGAATCGAGATCAACCATGTTACAGGCTTCCTTGGCCGCCTGCGTACCCGAATTCATCGCCACCGCCACATCGGCCTGCGCCAAAGCCGGCGCATCATTGGTTCCGTCACCGGTCATCGCCACCAAGCGACCTTCGGCCTGGTGTTCGCGGATCAGCTTGAGCTTGGCTTCCGGCGTCGCCTCGGCCAAAAAGTCATCGACGCCCGCTTCCGCCGCAATCGCTGCTGCGGTCAAACGGTTATCACCGGTAATCATAATCGTTTTAATGCCCATGCTCCGCAGTTCAATAAAACGTTCCTTAATGCCGCCTTTGACCGTATCTTTCAGTTCAATAATGCCCAATACCTGTCCGCCATCGGCAACCAGTAACGGCGTACTGCCACGGCGTGCGACAATATCTGATAGCCGTCTCGCTTCTTCCGGAAACTTGACTTGTTGAGATTCTACATAGCCGCGAATAGCATCAACAGCGCCTTTACGAATTTGACGATCACCGATATTAACACCGCTCATTCGGGTTTGGGCGCTAAAGGCGACAAACGTTGCGTTGAGTTCGCTAATATTGCGTTCCCGAATAGCAAACTTTTTCTTGGCAAGAATAATAATACTGCGACCTTCCGGTGTTTCATCAGCCAGTGTCGCCAGTTGCGCGGCATCAGCCAATTCTTTTTCGGTGACCAAACCAATCGGAAAAAATGCCGAGGCTTGACGGTTACCCAAGGTAATCGTTCCGGTTTTATCCAGCAATAACACATCGACATCACCCGCCGCTTCAATGGCTCGTCCCGAGGTAGCGATAACGTTTTTCTGCATCATGCGTCCGATGCCGGCAACGCCGATGGCGGACAGTAAAGCGCCGATAGTAGTAGGAATCAGGCACACCAATAAGGCCACCAATACGGTAATCGAAACCGGCGTACCGGCTTTGGCGATTTCCACACTGTAAAGAGAAAACGGCAGCAGCGTCACCGTGGTCAGCAGAAAAATCAGCGTTAAGGCCACCAGCAAAATGGTCAGGGCGATTTCATTGGGTGTTTTTTGCCGTGTCGCGCTTTCCACCATCGCAATCATGCGATCCAGGAAGGCTTCACCAGGATTGGCAACAACCCGCACCACCAGCCAATCGGACAATACCCGCGTACCGCCGGTTACCGAACTAAAATCTCCGCCCGATTCACGAATAACCGGCGCACTTTCACCGGTGATGGCGCTTTCATCGACACTGGCAGCACCTTCGATGACCTCACCATCGGCGGGTACAAAGTCACCGGCTTCAATCAGCAGGACGTCACCGCGCCGGAGTGTGGCACTGGCGACTTTGGCGTAATCATGACTGTAGTGTGGTTTATCCAGTTTCTTCGCCATAATGTCGCGCTTGGCACTGCGTAAAGACGCCGCTTGCGCTTTGCTGCGGCCTTCGGCAACGCTTTCTGCAAAATTGGCAAACAACACGGTGAACCACAGCCAGAAAGTCACGCTAAACATAAAGCGGGTGGGTGCATTATCCCCGGAAAGTAATGCCCAAAGCCATAACCCGGTGGTCAGCAAACTGCCGATATAAACCACGAACATGACAGGATTTTTCCATTGTTGTTGAGGTGCCAGTTTGCGTAAGGCGTCACCTAGCGCGGCTAACAGAATCTGACGGCTAAATAATTGTTGAGTATGATTTTTGGTGCTCATCGACTACTTCCTTATTGGTTAGACATTTAAGCCGGAGTACAAACCTGGGTTTGTACTCCAATGCGTAATTAATTGGCATTAAAACAGTTGGACTACCACAAAAAGCGGGACAGATAAATAAAACTGGCCTATTGATTCCGGGAGCGCTGAGCCCCAGCTCGGCGTAGTCATCAATCGGTTTGACTATCCCGTGCCGAGCTGGGGCTCGGCGTTCCCGGAAAGTTATCTGTCCCGGCTTAGTTGGTGGCCAACAATTGCAAATGCTCGACCACCGGCCCTAACGCCAAAGCAGGTACAAACGTCAACGCACCGACCAACAGCACAATACCGATTAACAACATCACGAACAGCGGCGTATGCGTAGGCAAGGTGCCAAGGGTTGTGGGTACGGTCTTTTTTGCCGCCAAGGAACCCGCAATGGCAAGAACCGGGATAATGATCCCGTAACGCCCGAACAGCATAACGATACCTAACGCAATGTTATAAAACGGAGAATTGGCACTCAGTCCGGCAAAAGCACTACCGTTATTGCCCGCAGCGGAAGAAAAGGCGTAAAGAATTTCGCTAAACCCGTGCGCCCCCGGATTGGCAACGGCTATTTTTCCAGCCTCGACCATGATCGCTATCGCCGTTCCGCCCAGAATAAAAAAGGCCGGAATTAAAATAATGATGGCCGCCATTTTTATCTCGAAAGCTTCAATCTTTTTACCCAGATATTCCGGCGTTCGACCTATCATCAGGCCGGCCACAAATACCGCAATCAGGACAAAAACCAGCATCCCGTAAAGGCCGGAACCGACACCGCCAAAAATGACTTCACCCAACTGAATTAACCACATCGGAACCAGTCCGCCCAGCGGTGTAAAAGAATCGTGCATGGAATTGACCGAACCGTTGGAAGCCGCTGCGGTTGCTGTCGCCCACAATGCAGAATTGACGATACCAAAACGCGTTTCCTTGCCTTCCATGTTGCCGCCGGACTGATCAATGCTAACGCTTTGCTCAATTCCAAGCGCAGTCAGCGCCGGATTGCCGCCTTGCTCATAAGCTACCGTGACAAACACCAAGCCAACCATAACCAGCGTCATCGCCGATAAAATTGCCCAACCCTGGCGGGAATCACCGACCATCGTTCCAAAGGTATGACACAAGGCAGCAGGAATCAGTAGCAATAACAACATTTCCAGAAAATTAGATAACGGTGTTGGATTTTCAAAAGGATGCGCCGAATTAGTATTAAAAAAACCGCCGCCGTTGGTACCCAGTTGTTTAATCGCGACTTGCGAAGCGGCAGGTCCCAGTGCCAAGGTTTGCGTGGTCGTTTCTGTTGCGGTGCCAACCTGCTCAACCAATGGAAGTGTGTGATAAGGTTTAAAGGTTTGCACCACGCCTTGCCCCACCAACACTAACGCCAGAACAAACGAAAGGGGAATAAGAATATATAAAATACCACGCGTCAAGTCCGCCCAGAAGTTACCTATAGTTTCTGAATGCTTACGCTGAAAGCCGCGTATCATCGCCACCAAAACGGCCATACCGGTGGCGGCCGAGACAAAATTTTGCACACTCAGTCCCAGCATCTGGGTCAAATAACTCATCGTCGTTTCACCACTGTAACCTTGCCAATTGGTATTGGTGATAAAACTGACCGCCGTGTTAAATGCTGAATCGACACTAACATTGTTCATCTGTTGCGGATTCAAAGGCAAATAAGCCTGCAACATTTGCAACCCAAATACCGCCAGTCCGCCGAACAAGTTAAACCAGAGCAAAGCGGCTGCGTATTCTTTCCAGCGCATCTCTTGTTCCGGCTTTACGCCACTGAATCTATAAATACCTGCTTCCAAAGGAGCCAATAGCCGATTAATAAAAACCGGACGATTTTCATAGACTGCCGCCATATAAACACCCAAGGGCTTTGCCAATAGCAAAAGGGTGACAAAATATAAAATAATTTGAAATAAGCCGTTTTCAGTCATTAGAATTTCTCCGGATAAAATAACGCTACCAGCAGATAAATAAATAACGCACAGGCGAGCAAGCCGCTCAAGCTGTAGATAATGGTCATAGTCACCTCTTTTTTATTGATGTTCCGAGTGGTTACTTTAACGGGATTGATATAAAAAAGTTGTAAAGATTTTGGTTATTTGTAAGTATCCACCTCCCCCTTTGAAAAAGGGGGGTTGAGGGGGATTTATCTAATAAAATCTCCCCTAACCCCTCTTTTTCAAAGAGGGGGACTGAATACTTACGGTTATTTTACTACCTTCGATTTATTTAAATAGTGTCCATGGGGTTATGTTTGGGGAATTTATGATGGAGGCTATCGCATCCAGATGCCGAACCGCGTTTGCAACAGGGGAAAATGGAAATTTAATTTCTGAAAATCTATAACATGCAATAAAATCGAGTATAAAATTCAGTTAGTGGATGTTTTACATTACTCAGAGGCTTAAATGAATAGCACCCCCATCAATATCATCTCGGCAACACAAATCGGGGAATATCGTATTCGGCTCGTTTTTGATGACAACACCCTACAAGAAGTCGACTTCAAGCCATTTCTTGTGCGCTCACACCATCCAGACATTCGAGCTTATCTTAAACCAGAGCATTTTGCCGAGTTCAGAGTGGAATATGGCGAATTGGTATGGGGTGATTATGCGCTTTGCTTTCCTGTAATTGACCTTTACCGAAATACGATTGAGCACGCCTCATCAATAAACGTTGCAGCATAATGCCTTGCTGCGGGTCTGGGTTTGCAACCCGGACCGACACGGTTAAAGACTTCAATAGCGTTCAAAACATAAAGGTAGCAGGAAGGTACGAAGCCGGTTCGACTTCGCACACACCCTGTAAACCAATGGATTGGATTTTAGATAAACACTATCAGAGAATGAAATCAGTTGCCGTCAACACAGGGGAACCGGTCAACGTCAATGCATAATCTGTCGACATGTCACCGTTGGTGTCGATATTAAGATGGGTTCCGTAGTAATCAGTGGTAACTTGAATCTCATTCACGCCACCGTCAAAGCTGTTACTCCCAATGAAGCTTAGTCCCCTAATAGTGCTCAGGTCGATTTTATCACCGACGGCAAAATCGGTTATGTTGTCAGAGTTTGCGGGAGTCCCACCGGTATAAGAGGACTTATCACTGATTTCAGCCAGTGAATTATATTTAAAAGTATCATTGCCTGCACCGCCAGTCAGTGTATCCTCTAACAAACCACCAATCAAAATATCGTTACCATCGCCACCATTAAGGCTATCCGTGCCGTAACCGCCCGACAGCTTATCATTGCCAGCCAAACCATTGAGCGTGTCGTTGCCGTTACCTCCCGTCAAGGTGTCAATAACCGCCGTTCCGGGCAGTGTCTGGTTAGCGGCCACCTGGAAGATGCGGGAACCTGGCGCAGTTTCTTCCAAGGTTGGGCTACCAATCACTTTTAGTGAATAATCAGCAGTGCTATCACCGCTAGTGTCGATGTCAAGACGGCCATTCTGAAAACGGATTTCATTGCTGGTACCGGTGAATTCATTACCTATCCCGACAAAACTCAAGCCGGTAATTGCGCTCAGATCGATTTTGTCGCCGACCGTTAGATCGGTTATGCTGTCGGAGTTTTCAGAATACATATAAAAAGGGCTATTGTTATTATCGCTAATATTAACCAGTGAATTGTATTTAAAAGTATCATTGCCCACACCGCCAGTGAGTGTATCGTCTCCCAACCCCCCGATCAGTGTGTCTGCTCCGTCACCGCCGTTAAGGATATCGTTGCCACTACCGCCATTCAAGATGTCATTGCCAATACCACCCTTGAGTACATCGCGTCCCATGCCGCCGTTAAGTGTGTCGTTGCCCGCCAACCCGTTGAGTATGTCGTTGCCGTTGCCGCCAGCTAGGATATTATTAACTGCCGTTCCATTAAGCGTCTGGTTGGGAGCTACCACCAAGCGATTGGAACCGGGAGCGGATTCTTGTAGCCTAAGCGATGCCGGAGCGTTGACGTTAACCTGGGATTCGGCAATGCCATCGCCATCAAAATCAAATTGTATAGCGCCATTATTATCGCTTGTTGGCGCTTTGTAACGATACTGACCGGGAACGCCTGTGAATGGGCCATCCCCCATATAACTAATGCCCTGGAAGGTAAAATAAACCTGATCCCCGGAAGTGAAATCGGTAATAGTGTCGCTAACAGAATCGACATTACTGTATTTACTGCCTCCAATATCATCCGAACTGGAGAAACGAAAGACATCGTTGCCTGCTCCACCCGTGTACGTGTCGATTCCAAGACCACCATCCAGGATGTCATTACCATCCCCGCCCAGCAATTTGTCTCTACCTTCGCCACCGATCAAGCTATCATTGCCGGCCAATCCAGACAAAACATCATTTCCTGCACCACCGGTCAGGGTATTGGCCAGTGCGGTTCCATTCAGCGTCTGATTGGTCGCCGCAATAAGGATGCCGGAGTTGACAGCGGTCTCTGTGAAATTAAAATTTCCTTTGACTGTAAATGAGATATCGCTTTCAGCATCGCCATCGGTATCAACACTAATAGTGGTTTCGTTAAGCCAGTATAATAGGGAGGAGTGATCGTAGCGAATTTCGCCAACTATCCCATTAAATTGGGCACTACCAATAAAATGCCGTCCAGAAGCTGCAATAGCTGAAAAATCGATGCGATCGATGGAACTAAAATCAACGATGGTGTCACGGTCTGCCTCGATAAACGCCAAATATTTAAACGTGTCGCTGCCCGCGCCTCCATGCAAACTGTCCGCCCCTTTGCCGCCGATCAGAATGTCGTTGCCATCGCCGCCGGAAAGGATGTCGTTGCCTGTTCCACCACTCAAGGTATCATTACCCGAGTAGCCATATAAAGTGTCCCAGCCTGCTGTACCGGTTACACTATCCTTACCTGCTGTACCTAACTTAATTGCCATGTTGTTCCCAAATAGATTGAATAGAAAAAGCCATCGTAAAAAGCGACAGCAGGTAGAATATCAGTGTCCGAAATCATTATACAAATTGCAAATTCTACATACAAGTGACAATTTCGTGACTATACAAATAGACATTAAGTATAACAAGGCTTGAAACCCCGTTGCTCACGTTTAAGCTTGTCCCCAAACTCCAAACCAGTGCGAGACCGTTTGTACTGCGAAAAAAACAAGGTTAATGACTTTAATATAGTCTTTCAGAAATTAAACTTCCGTTACATGAAGATTTAGTTCGCACCGATAACATCCCTTACAGGTATGGTATCCGTCAGCATCGAAATTATTTATCTGAAAATCTATAGTTTAATCAGGGGATAAATCGGCAAGCTCAGGGCAAACGCATTAAAAGCACTTTAAAAACTTACATTGAGCGGGTACTATAGAGTCCGGAATTGATTAAGCGACATCAGCAGCGTATTTAGTATCCGGTAGATGAAAAAATGAAACAATCCGTTTCGTGTTTTGTTTTAACGAATCTAGTGCAACGGTAAGGCGATCTTTTAAGTCAGCTTTATTTTTTACTGGCTGCTTTCCAATCTGATTATTCTTAACTTCATTCCAAACTTGCTCGTCTGGATTGAATTCCGGTGCCCGCTTTGGTAAAAAGAATACTCTTAATTGGCTTCGATGCGCTCCCACATAATCACGTACTAGCTTAGATTGATGGAATGTAGCATGATCTGCAAGCAATATCAGTGGGCACTCCCTATTCAGAATCAGCTCGCCTAAAAATTCGATATACCGTTCCCCATTAATCGTATCATCTTGGATCGAATAGCTCAGCTCCCCTTGGGCGGTAACAGCCGATAATACATTATACCCACCTCTTAACATGCTGACTTTGATAACGGGTGTTTGTCCGCACAACCCCCATGTCCGTCCGTGGCGAGTCATAATACCCACACCCGCCTCATCTTCAAACGCAATATCAGCGCCCATTTTTTCAGCAACCCTTTGTATCTGAGGGAATTTAATATTCAAAAATTTTTCTATTTCCTGCTCGTTCCTTTTTAAATCCTGATATTCAGGTTTTTGGCAGGTTAATCCCAGTGCTTTAAGGTGAAGCCTGACCGCGCTATCGGTTACCTTCACACCGAATTTTTGCTCCAATAATTCGGCCAAGATAACGCATGTCCATAAATTCGTATCATAGCCAAAATCGACTGGTGTACAAGTTAAAACCGATTGCTTCAACCATTCATCAATTTCGCTAGTAATTAAAGGCTCTGCTCCTGGTGGCACTTTACTTTCCAGCGCTTCAAAGCCTCCCTTGTCGTACTGATTTAACCAGCGGTAAATACACGAACGATCAAAATTATAGGCTTCGGCTATCTTTTCAGGACTCAGACCGAGCACACGAACAGCATTCACTGCCATTATCCGTATAAAGTACATGACATCATCAGGTATCTTTCTTCCGTCGTCCAACCAATCTGTGTTCATGATGCACCTCTCTATCATTAATTCGTTTAGTTACCTGCATAGCTGTAAAGATTAATCGTTTGAATTTTTTAGCTTATTATGTCGCTTTGTCAACTTCGGACTCTATACCCATAAGAAAATTGATATATGTTTGCCACAGTTGGCCCAAAAAGCGACAGAATTTTTTGCCGTAAAGGCGTAAGCCCCTCAATCACATGATGCGATTGTTTTCCGGTAGAAATTTTAAGGAAGTGAATGCCGTACAAAAGCTGAAATAGCCAGCGCAAAGTAGGGGGTTCTATCTCTTGATGAAGCTGATTAGGCAACGTTTCTTTCTGTTCTGTCAAAGCCGCCCGCATCCGTCGCTCGGCAATCCCATAAACCAGCAAAGACAATAACATCACCATCAGCAATGCCATGATACGCTTAGGATCGTGCATGAAATAACTTGACCATTTATATTCCCTCACCCCAGCCCTCTCCCAGAGGGAGAGGGAGCAAGATGCCTAAGTTATTTCATGCGCATTCCTTAGGAATGTGCATGAAATAAAATTGCCAACAAGACATTGTGAGCATCATGTAAGGGCGGATTTATCCGCCCAGGGCGAATAAATTCGCCCCTACAGTTGCTCAAGTTATTTCATGCACGTTCCTTAGGTGTTTTCACAAACAGCGAGGATACAAAAAATAACGGGACTTTAAGAAAACGAAAGCCACGTTCAGCCTTGTTTTGCTCTTTGTAAGCCGTCACGACTTCTTGATCGGTCAATTCTTTGGGGTCTGTGTTGCCGCCTATGATGTAGTGAGCTTCTTTATCTTTCAGTTGTTTTATTTTAGCGTCATCTTTTTCATAGTCAGTGATGATTCGGTACTCGCGTTTCTGAGGCTTTAAACTCTTCAACCAATTTTTCAGCGCGTTCTTTAAACACGATATTATCAGAGGCGTTGCCGTTTAAGCACTTGCCCAGTAAAGGAATTTTTCATAGGATTATAGCCGCTCAATGTAAGTGATATCTATATTTTTGTAATGACCACGCCGTAAAAAACAGCTCTAATTTTCTAAAATAAAACGCGGTTTTATCGGTTCAACCGCCAGTTCAAAATCCATTTTAATGCGCTTTACAATAGCCTTTACTTCCTTTTTGTTTTTAAAAGGCCCTGCTATAACCTGATAGGCATCCTCTTTTTTAATTTTACGCGCAGGAATAATCGGCCCTTGATGATTGAGCATGGTTGCCAGTTTTTGTGCTTCTATTTCGTTATCAAAACTGGCCACCAAAATCGACCAATCGCTATCCTTTAATTCTTCAACAATGGGTTGTTTATAGAGTTGCTCAGGATGCGCGAGTTGTACTGCGTTTGCTGCTATAGCTTGCACGTCAGGACTTTGCAGAAGAATGGGCACAGGAATGCCATCCGAACGCTCTATAATTCGGTCGACTTTATCCCAATCGACAGCAACATTTTTCTTGGCGCTGATTTGATGTAACTGTTTTAGTAACTGTTTTTTTAACCTGGGTTTATCCTGTGCCCATTTTTGCAGCGGTTCGGTCGCTTCAAGATACAGCATGTCCTGATGCCAGGCCGTCAAATACGGTTGATGAATTATTCGTACCGGCATGCCTACCGACGCTTTTTTGAACAGCACTTCAATATCCTCTGGATAAAGTTGCACACAACCGTGGCTAATTTGCATACCGATACCATAAGGTTTGTTGGTGCCGTGGATTAGATAACGGGGAAAACCCAGGCGCATGGCATAGAGTCCCAGCGGGTTATCAGGCCCTGCGGCCACTACTCCGGGTAATGAGTCGCCTTTCTCGGCATGTTCCTGGTGAATGGAGTCGGGAACCACCCAAGTCGGGTTGGCTTTTTTGGCGACAATACTGGTTAAGCCCAGTGGGGTATTCCAGCCTTGACGACCAATACCCACCGGGTAAGTGAAGACCTTGTCCGGTTGCTGTTTGGGATAGTAAAACAAGCGCATGTTCGCCAAATTTAGAATAATTCCTTTATGGGGCGCGTCAGGAAGAATAAATTGTAATGGTAATAATACCCGACTACCGGTAGGCGGTGTCCAAGGCGAAAGTGTCGGATTAGCCAAGGTAATATCGTTATAACCGACACCAAAATGTCGGGCAATATCAGACAGCGTATCATTTTCATGGGTGTTGACGGTGGCAACCGTACCGACCAGCGTTTGACCTTCGGATAACTGAAATTCATGAGACTCTAGGATTTTGGTTTGCGGCTGAATTTTTTGCTGATTATCCTCCTCCTGAAAAGTCGGATTTTTATTTAAATCGGGGAAAAACCCCAGATGTTGACAGCCACTGGTTAAGATACTGAGCACTATTACGCCCAACCATTGGAGAGTCGGTGATGTTGATTTTTTAAAATTTGAGGGGTTCATTTTAATCTTGTCCAAAGTTGGGTATGGGTGCAAGTCGTCCTGAAAAAGTGTGATCTACTAAAATGCTATCCGGTAAGTTCAGTTATATAAAACAATAGACGTAGGCCGGAATAAGATTACCCAAGCCTGTCCTGAGCTTGTCGAAGGGCGTAGCGCGTGGTAGCGTTTCCGGCACCATCGAACCTATCGTACGGGATGCCGGAAACGCTTATTCTCACTTGCGCTCGAAAAGCCTTATTCCGGCCTACACCTTATCTTTTTGGGTAACCAACAGATTACTATCTCTTTACGTATTTTTCGTGGATGAACCGCTTTTCCAAAATTTATGGCAAGGTGCGTAACCAGTAAGTTTTATGCAGGCTCAAGCCTCTACGCAGTGCTTGCGGCAAGTGCCTATGTAGACTGCCCAGTTTATAGCCTAGCCACTTCAATCCCGTCCGTAGAACTGCCGAAGGAATTAGCCAGGGCGCGTGCTTTAGCAGGTAGCGCATTTCCGAGATCACAAAACGCAAGCCTTCACCAGACGCGCCGCCAAAGGTCTGTTGCAGCCACGAACTATGACTATGGAAAACACCAATATCAAAGTAACGTTTAAATTCATCCAGAAAACTGTAGTCATGAGAGTGGAATACTTGGGCATCGGCGCAATAAGCTATTTTCCAGCCGGCAACCAGCATCTTGCCGGCCACATACGTGTCTTCGTTCATGATGGTGTTAACGGGAAAACCACCTGCCTGCATCAGTGCGCTACGCCGATAGGCGGCGAATGAATTGGATATAAATACCGTTTTAATGCCAAAACGTGTTCGATCTTCCAGACTGCGTAACTGACTTTTGTCCGGATAATTAAAAAGACGGGCGTGGGCGGCAACGGGTTTGGCGTTACGATGGGGAAGCTGGCGACCGTAAGCGGCTCCAACCCGTTCATCAGCGAATGCCGCCAACAGGCATTCGATAGCATCAGGACTGGCTAATAAAGCATCCTGAGTCAGGAAAACTATAATATCCATTGCTGCCAGTCTATCCACGCCAAACTGGCGAGTGCCACCGTGATTAAACGCTGACTTGGCAATTACCTGAACCTCAAAGCCTTGTGCATGCGCCAAATTTACGGTGTCATCACTGGAAGAGGAGTCCATTACCAACAAGCAATCCGGTTTTCGGGTCTGTTGCTCGAAGGCTTTTAACCAAGACTTCCAGAGACTGCCCGCATTTAGTGTAGGAACGATAAGGCCCACCTTAATCATAATAAAGATTCCTTGACACGTTGTTGTGACAGCTTGGCTTGATTACAGCTCTTTAATACCTGCCAGATTTGTTCCCCCAGTTTGACGGGATCAAGCTGTTGTTCGACATACTGCCGACCATTCCACGACATCTGTTCCCACGTCAAGCCATCTCCCACTGATTGAGCTTTGCGCAATACTTCGCAGACGGAAGCCTCGGTTCTATCGAAAACAAAACCCACGCCAAACGTTTCCAAATGATCCCAGGCCAAGCCCTTGGCTACCAATACTGGTCGTCCGGCTGCCATAGCTTCCGCTACCACATTGCCAAAGTTCTCGCGCATGCCGCCAGCGGCCTCCAGTCCGGAAGGCAACACCAGAAAATGGCTGTTTGCCAACAAGTCCATCACTTCTCCTCGCTCAAGATAACCGTAATAACTGATAGCCCCTTGAGCCTGTTCAACCAGTACCCGAAACTCTTCAAAATAATCGCCATCTACGCTTCTACCGGCAATCACCAGTCGATCGAAAGGCCTTCGAACTTTTAACCAGGCTCTGATAAAAGCATTGATGCCTTTTTCTTGCTGAATATGCCCCAGAAAACAGATCGTCATCCCTGCACTGGCAGGATAGGGAGCCACGTTACATGCCTGACTATCAATTCCATTTGGAACCAATAGAATGCGGGCATCTTTACCCAGTACGTTACGTACACCTTCGGCCTCGGTGTCACTGGTGCAATGCACGGCGATAGCCCGGCGCAGGGTCGGAAAAGTCAACCATTGATAAAATAGCCACTTGTGAGGTTTATCCCGCCGAATCAGTTCAACATGCTCCGGCATTAACCCGCCATGTACAGCCACCATAAAAGGGCGACGCAACACAACGCAAAAAATGGCCGCCAGCGTCGATGGCCAAGTGGCAATACCGTGGATGTAAACTACCGGTGCCCGTAAGCATAATTTAAACAGTATTGGGATAGCGCCCAGTCCAAAGCCCCAACGCCTGAATCCATAACAACGATAAAGCCTGACATCAACCTGCTCGCCTAAACACACATTGTCCGGCCGCAATCGTCCGGCAATCGATTCATCGGAGGCGACCAATACCATTTTATGCCCGCATTCTGCCCACGCTTTGGTTAAAACGCTGGCGGTGACGGATACGCCGCCATAACCTTTGGCTGGGGGTATATGTGTGGTAACAATACCTACTTCCATAATAATTCTCCTGTAACTGTATTGTGAATAAATTTTTTAGGTGAAAGACGAAAGGCTCAGGGTAAAAGGCGAAAGGCGAAAGAGACAGCCCCCGATTTGCCCCCTTTGCCCTTTGCCCTTTGCCCTTTGCCTTTTGCCTTTTGCCTTTTGCCTTTTGCCTTTTGCCCTTTGCCTTTTGCCTTTTGCCTTTTGCCTTTTGCCTTTTGCCTTTTGCCCTTGAACCTTGAACCTTGAACCTTGAACCTTGAACCTTGAACCTTTAACCTTTAACCTTTAACCTTTAACCTTTAACCTTTAACCTTTAACCTT
>JBAXTQ010000309.1:0-3858 GCA_037130115.1 Methylococcaceae bacterium | reverse complement strand
AGCTGCAAATGTCGGGTTACGTTATCTCGCTACGCTCAATAAGCTAACCCGACCTACATGGCTAGGTCAGCTTACTCTTAAGTAAATAAAAAATATACAAAGTAACGCCAGTAATAGGAATTAAAGCAACAAGATGCACAGGCGCTGAGCAGTCATGAAACCATCCTTTACAACCCTCCTCGATTTTTGTAAAAATAAAAATAGACGCTATAAAAGACAAAAATATCCAAAATGCCTTTAATAGTGCTTTGAAAAAGGGCAATTCACTACTCATACAAAGGTATACTATAATTATAAGCACTATAAGTAAAACAAATGGCATGCAATGCCTCCTATATTCTGTTTTTTGTCGAATTTATTGACTTAGAAAGCCATAAAAATAATATTTTTCTCGGAAAAATGATTTGCATTATTACATTATATTGAATATTTAATGAGTAAATTTTTGATTTACAAGACTTAGGCTTGCGACATTGATTTAAGTCTTTGTAGTGCAATCTCGGCTTTTAGTGATCCACTCTCAATTAATCCGACCATTCGTTCAGCTTGCTCCTCTGAAATTAAACCCTTACCGATCACAATAGGCAAAAGTTGATTTAATTCCTCAAGAGGAAAATCCTGTATTTCATACTTGCTCAACGCAGCAAGGCGAGATTCAAATCTTTTTATTAATTGTTCACGGACTTGATCTTGTTTGCTTCCAGAACGCACTAATTTTGCGATACCATAACCAGCCGCTCCGGCTACAACTGCTGAACCTATAATCCAGCCAACAGGAGTTGCTGCTACAAAAGTACCACCTAAAACACTCGCTAATGAGGTTGAGCCCAAAAGAGTCGATGCTCCCGCAGCACTTGCCAGAGTACTTGCTGCTGCAACTCCGGCTGCACCTCCACCTGTCACAGCAAGACCTTCGCCAAATAAACCAAATTTATCTTTACCTTTTAACTTTTCAATAACATGCTTGAGCTCATCAGCTTTATTTGTTGGTTCCGATGTTAAAGATGCTTTCTTTGTTGTTAGATCAGTAAGTTGATCCGCATATTTCGTAGCCTGTTCAGCAGCCGTATTTGCAATATCTTTAGCCGCATCAATAAAAGATTTGGCTTGTTCTGTATCAGCGGCGCTTTGGATTAAATCACCTGATTTATTTACACCAGAAATAATGGTGTCTTTAGTTGTTTTTCCTATTTCCATAGCGGATGTTATGGTCTTATCAACCCCATTTCGTGCCGAAGAGAGTTCGCGTTTTGCGAATGTTGCTAGATCGGATGATAAGTCGGTTAATTTACTGAATCGATTTTTCATATCTCACTCACTGTTATTTCTATTCAAGTCGGCTTGTAATTAGAATAAATTAACATTTAGATTTGTTGGGCTTTCCAGTATTGAGAAATTCCTTTGAGAATTAGTCTTAGCAATTCAAAAAATTTATTTGCAAGTGCAATTGCTGCTGTAATTGGTGACGCGGAGTAATCGCCTTCTTGCATTGCTGCTCCAACTCCGGCACCATAGATGGTTGATAGAAGCATGGTAATTGGTAATAAAAGTGGCCCTAAAAAGGGTATAGCCAATACTAAGGAAGAAACTGCCGCACCAAGAGCCATGCCAGCAAGTAGCGTGGGATTAGCTTTAAGAAAGTCAATAATTGCCAGAACGATGATCTTTCCTATGGCAATAATTTCACCAGCGATATCTTGAGTTGCTTCCCATAGGTCTTTAAGTCGGGTTAATATTTCTGCTGGAATACCTCGCTTCATGCCTTCAATTACGACTTCTTCAAATTCTATTTGTAATTTTTCTGCATTAAGCATTGATAGTTCAAATAGAGCTTGTTCGGGTGATAGCTCAGTAATCGCTTCTGTAGTCATTGTTTGATCGCCTTACCTTAAAATGTGGATTGAAAATTTGTTGTTGAAGGTACAGTACATCATTAAGACAAAAATGTACTTATATGTTTTTTCAAATTGTAAAAATATTTTTCTATTCAGTCCGCCCTAAGTATTCATTTAAGCCTTTATCAATGTCCACCTGTAAATATTCAGGGCTAATGATCCGTATGTGGGGAATCCAGTAGCGCACGATGGGCAGTATTTGATTGGTATGGCCAATTTTTGCCGAAATGATCAATCCACCATCTTCAAGTTCTTTCTCAATCACTTGATTGGCAATTAATTTACGGCGTTTGAAATAACCGGCAACTTCGGCACGCACTTTTAAAACCACTTCTTGTTTCGCATCAGATAACCAAATCCCGTCATCTTCAGCCAAATGAGTATCAATTTTAGAATCCCAAACAAAAAAAGTTTCCAGTATTAGCAAGTTTGACAGTTTGGTGATACTAAAGGACTTGATCTTTCCACCATCCTGACCGGCCAGATACCAAATACCTTTATGATTAACCAATTTGTAGGGCAATACGGATTGATATGACTTTAAGCCCTCTGGTTTCATATAACTAAACGATACCGGATGATGGGCGATAATTGCTTTTTCCAGGTCACGAAACAAAAAGCCTTTATCTCCTATGTCTTCGTAGTTATGCCCCTTAACAAGTAATGCCGATTGTAATCGGGAATCAAAAATATCACGCAAAAAATCATTGCCTAAGGAAGGGAATAGTCCTTTTACACCCGCCAAACTGGCAAAGCGTTGAATGTCCTTAATGCTGATCTTGCCAAGAAATGTTGGGTCAAGTTGGTAGCGGCCCTCAATTTTTTCCAGAGGTAGATAGGCAAATCGTTGATTTAAATCTCTCTGAATAGTCCGCATGTTAACGCCAAATTCCTCCGCCAATGCACGCGGTTCAAGCTTTTCTCCTTGATTTAGCTTTACCAACATCTGCGCTAACCGGTAAACAAGCGTGTCATGATGATTATTGGTCATATTTTATTCCCATGTTGTGTACCAGTATTATGCTCAAGCGCTGTGACAGGTGATGTCGTTTATCTAGCCATAATAACCAATTCGACAACAGGACTTATAAAAAATTTATCTGCACAAAAAAACGACATGACCTGTCATCACGACAGCGCATGATTGTACCCATCTTAAATTTATTAAAAACGGAGATAAGCATCATGTTCTGGGCATTTATTTTATTAGTCATACTGGGTGTGGTTTTTGCGAAACTTGGCGCTTATTCGGTATGGGTAATTATTCTTTCTGGCGCTTTGAAGTTTATAGCGGTAGTTATATTTTGTACTTTCGTATGGCTTTTTATCAGGAAAAAATTTTATACGCCGGAGTGAATATATTTAATCAACAGTTTTTCTAGGAGAGGTAACTATGAAAATCTAATTCTATAAATTTGGCCTAACCGTTCATCAGGAATTACGCACCATTCTCAATAATAAATTGGATAATAACATGAAAAAAATAATACTCTTTGCTGCCGTCTTTACCGGTGGTTGTGCTTCCGGACTTAATACTATGCAGCGTCAAGAGTTATTGGGTTATGAAGCGAAGGGACTTGCAATTGAAGAAAAAAATACAGGCGCAGCGACAGCACTTGGTCTTCTTCCTGGTGGGGGATCGTTTTATACTCGTCAGTATGGTGCAGGTGTCCTTGATCTGCTTTTATGGCCTTATTCTGTGCTTTGGGATCCAATTAATGGCTACAATGGTGCCCAAGAGATTAATTACCATGCCACGGTAGCTAATTGTAGCAAGCTAAAAAATACAGATATATCAGATTTGGATGCTTTGTTAATGACAAAGCAGGTTGATAATGGTCAATATATGCTCAAAAAACGTGCTATTGAAAACAAGTATGGGTCTATTGAAAACACTGGTAATAACCAGCAGCCATTCAGAGCATTCCTTAAAAATAATTGGCATCCCCTACGTGCTTTATTT
>JBAXTQ010000308.1:0-3861 GCA_037130115.1 Methylococcaceae bacterium | reverse complement strand
CTTTTTTATAAAGAAAATGGAGTATTAAACCTTAAGTCGGACAGACTCCTAGTCTGGCAATAGATAACCCTGTGCGCATTTTAACCGGAATGGCTACGCCAGTTGAGCAAACAGCGATCGATATTGCTGACAAGAAACTCTGGCCGTTGCATATTTTAATACCGGAATTGTTAGAGGATGGCAGTCCTGTCGAGCATAAAGCAGAACGGTTGGTCGCATTAGGAATAAGTGGTGATAAAGCAAAACCCGAAATGGCGAATAAAATTCGTGATGAGCTTGCTTTAACGTTTGCTGATTTGCTTGTAGTGGTGGGCGATGAAACTCAATTTAAGGAGGATGAGCGTTTGTCGCATTTGTTGATTACGGCTGCAATCTCTCGTAAACCCATATTATGGTTGAATTTTAAGGGTTTGGTGTGGGTGTTGGATATTGTGCGGCTTGATGAGGGCGATATGCTTTTGTTGAATGCTGATCAGCCAGATTTTGAGATGATAAAACACTGCTTTGTTGAACTAAACGCAAATAATGAAAAGCTAAAAGCACAATTATATCCATATAAATCAGTATTGGATGATCAGCAAAAATTAACGCCACAATTTAAAAAATTAAAAAAGTATTATGACAAAGCTGAATGGAACTCTTCAGGTAAGGCGTGTTATTGGGGGCCAGTAAAACCAGAGCCAGAGTTGAAAGTGGAAGCGACCAAGCATTGGTCTATTTGCGCTTCATTAGCCAAATGTTCGGCAATGGTGAGGTCTATTTTATGTAGACCTGTTGTAAAGAAAAAAGTCTGTAAATCGGCTGATTTAATAGTCGCTGAAGAAAGGGTTTTAAAAAACTGGCCCGATAATAAAAAATTGAATTCTGTTAGTCAATTTGAACGATTTGATGAATCTTCTACTATTGCCGCCAAGTGGCACAGGCGTGGTATTTGGTGGCTGTACGTCTTGGCTTCATTGGCTATTTTATCGGCCATTGCGGGTGCGATTCACCTCTTTGGTCATGAAATGAATATGTGGTGGGGTGGGTTTGAACTTTTTTTGTTAGTGATTATTGTCATGCTTCTATTCGTGCAAAAAAAGCTGGATTGGCATGGGTGCTGGATTGCGGAGCGCTTTATGGCTGAGCAATTAAGATATTTACGCATGGGCTTGCCGTTGTTCGCTATTCCAAAGATATTTACTGAACCTGTTTGGTATGTTGTAACTGAGATAAGTGGCACTAAAACCACTGAGTTACGCAGTGCTGAATTATGGTTTTTGCAGAAAATATTGCATGTTGAAGGCTTACCTCAAATGCAAGATCAAGATAAAAAAATCTATTCCTTAGCTGAGGCTCTTGATTTTAACGAGTATGTTGCAGAGGTAGTAAAAGATCAGATTAAGTACCATGATAAAAACAAGAGGAAAACACATAGAATGCATCAAGGCTTGCATTTGATATCTCTGTTCTTTTTTGTTGTAACGATGATTGCTGTTTTAGCACATGGGCAAATTCATAATGAAGGAATGCTATTTTTCACTATCGGACTGCCGGCTGTGGCTGCCGCCTTTTATGGGATTGGCACTAAATTGGAATTAACCCGAATAGCTAATCAGTCTAAGTTGACACTCAAAAATCTTGAAAATGCTGAGAGCTCGTTTTCTAAATTAAAAGAATGGAAAAACAATAAGGCTGAGATGAGTAATGGCAGATATTGGCTGCATGTGAGGGACTTAACGCTATCAGCTTCGCATGTCATGTCAGAGGAGAATGTACAGTGGCAAACCTTGATTGAAGGTCAAAAACCTGAGTTGCCCGGATGAAGATTAACCTGAAAAATGATCCGACCGCCGTGCAAGTCATCAAGCGACCGCTACCGGTTGCGGTGGAGTTTGCTAAAACAGGGGGAGTTGTTGAGTCACTTGAAGGAGCTGTTCATTATCGTGCAGGTGATGCTATTTTGACTGGCGTGCAAGGTGAACACTGGACTATTCAGCGGGATAAGTTTGAGCAAAGCTATGCACCAATTGAGCCAACAATCGCAGGTGAGAAGGGCTTTTATGTAAAAAAACCGGCGCTAGTTTGGGCGAAGCACTTGACCGAAAATCTCACAGTACCTGTGGGTTGGCAAGACGAGTCCTTGTCTGGTGTGCCTGGTGATTGGTTGTTGCAGTATGGCCCTGATGATTTTGGCATTATTCAACATGATATTTTTATACAAACTTATGAGATCCGCAATGTTGCAGAGTAAAGATAAGCCAATAAAGCATAGGTGCTATGGAAACTAAATCGAGAACAATTTTTGGCGTAATCGGTATCTGGTTGTTAGCCGTTTTTTTGGGGTGGTGGGGATACTATTTGCTCGACATTAGGCATATTGAAACGAATAGTGATTATATTTATCATGCATTGCAGTTATTTACTCTGGGGGGCTCATGGCAAGCCGGTACACCGGTTCTTTGGCAACATGAGATCGCGCGATTTTTAGCCCCTTTTGTAACTATTTTTGCCTTGGTCTTTGCTATTTTAAGTGGTCTGCATAGCCAGATTCGAAACAGGCTGGCGTTATATTGGTATAAAGATCATGTGATTGTTTGTGGTGTTGGTACAAAAGGATCAATCATTATTCGGTCTTTACTTGCCCAAGGTTACCGAGTAATCGCTATTGAGCTTAATGCTAATAATGCAAACATCGCTGTTTGTCGTGAACGAGGCGCCTGTGTTGTTATTGGTTCGGCACTCAACATTGATACACTTAAAAAAGCCGGTTTAACGACAGCAAAAGGATTTTTTGCGGTATGTGATACTCCCGCTAAAAACATTGAAATTGAATTATTACTGCGTGGATTGCCTTTAGCCCCTGCTTTAACCCGCTATATACATACCACTGACGCCACACTATCCGGGCGCTTGGAGCGTTATGGTCGACTGAGTGATGCGAAGGATTCAGATGATTTGCGTTTTTTCAATATATTTGAAAGTAGCGCAAGGCTCATGTTTAACCAGTACCCACCTGAATTTTATGCAGATTTGTTTGATGCTGCCAGGCCGCATTTAGTGATATTTGGTTTTTCTGATATGGGGCAGCATATAGCGCTAGAGGCGATTGGTCGATGCCATTACATCAATCGGCAGAGCTTGAAAATCACGATTATTGATCCACAGTTAAACAGATACAAAAATCACTTTTTTCGCCGCTATCCACAACTACAACAGGTATGTGATTTTAATTTTATTGAAGATCATTTTGGGCTATATGCGGCTACACCTCTAGCCGAGCGATTGCTTGCCCTTAGTGTATCAGACGTACCGACAAGTTATATTGTTTGTGTGGAGGATTCGGCTTTAGGGTTAAGTGATGCCTTGTATCTTCACGAGGTTACCCAAACCATCATCAACAGCAATACGCCGATTTTTGTGTATATGCCAATGCATTCGGGCTTACTGAAATTACTTGAAAGTAATGCGGGTATCCCGGAAACACCTGATAACTTGTTTGCCTTTGGTAAGCTGGAAGATGTGTTGTCTGTTAAGGGTTTGATGGGGGAAACACTTGATGAGATAGGCAAGTCGCTACATGAGGGTTACCTTGAAGAGCGTAAACTTGAAGAGCGTAAATTTGAAGAGTGTAATAACGATCCGAAAAAAGAATTCATCAAGAAACCAGCACATCGGGAGTGGGCGTTATTATCGAGCAAGTATAAGAAAGCTAATCGTCAAGCAGGCGATCATGTTGTGACAAAATTACGTGCATTAAGGGAACATATCTCTGATGGTACGAGTAAAGATGAATTTGATTGTGATAAAGAAAAGCTAAAAGATAAGCTAGGAGTCTGTCCGACTTCCCCAGCGCAAATCTGATAAAATAGATTTTTACAT
>JBAXTQ010000307.1:0-3861 GCA_037130115.1 Methylococcaceae bacterium | reverse complement strand
TAGTCAAACCGATTACTGACTACGCCGAGCTGGGGCTCAGCGCTCCCGGAATCAACAGGCCAGTTTTATTTATCTGTCCCGCTTTAAATTGGTAGCCGTTTTTTCGGATAAAAAAACCCGCCATGAAAGCGGGTTTTTTGTTTTTGGAAACCCTTTAATAATTTAAAGAGCTTCCAGCCTGATAACGTCCAGAAACGTTATTGAGGATTTAAAGGTTGCTGACGTTGTCCTTCAACTTCCAATTGTACGCGACGGTTATTGGCGCGTCCTTCTTCAGTATCGTTGGTATCAATGGGTTGAGTCCAGCCAAATCCCTCAGTAGTCAGATTGGGGAAATCGGTTCCATCAACCAAATACTTTTTGACTGCATCTGCACGACGATGTGACAAGATCATATTGTGCTTGAATCCGCCCGTTTTACTGGTGTGACCTTGTATTTGAATTTTCAGCTCGGGATGCTCTTTGATGACCTTAGCAGTATTGTCAAGATTTCCAAAGTATTCCGGTTTAATAACCGCTTTGTCGTTATCAAATTTTACATCAACAATCCAGCAGCCTTTTATGCTGACTTGAACGCCAGGTAACGTTGTAGGGCATTCATCAATGCAATTATTGACACCGTCTTGATCATCATCCATAGTCGAACAATCTGCAACCGCAACAGGTGTTGGTGTTGGCGCAGGAACCGGAGTCGCTTCAGCTTCAACCGGCTTAGGTTTTGGGCCCAACGGAATAACGAAACCCACGTTTACAACCATGTCATGAAATTCGTTGGTGCCTGTTTGCAGGTTAGCGTTGAAATTTTGATTGTAACGGTAGCGCACATCACTACGAAGCAGGAAATTATCGCTCACTTCATAGGTAAGACCAGCGCCCGCTTCACCGATGAAGCCTGCACCACTGTCACCGTTATGGCTGGTGTTCATGCCGCCTAAACCGAGTACAGTATAAGGCGAAAATTTATCACGCATGATGTAATATTGCGCCTCAGCAAGACCACCGGTCATATCAGAGCCTCCGTGTATGCCGCCACTCAAGTTTTGATAAAAACCTTTCAACTCGACGTTGAAATGTTCATCAAGCATCTTGCCAAAGCCCATACCGCCACCCCAACCGTTATTGGATTGACGATCACCACCGGGCTGAAGAAATGTACCAAAAGGCGCGACATACCACCGATCATCGACCACTTTGTCCGCTTGAGCCGTTTGTACCAACCCCAAACTTGATAATGCCACAAGAGCAATTAAGTGTTTCTTTAGCATAACATTCTCCTTAAATTAACTTTAAATAAAAAACGGTAACTCGTAAAAAAATCTAATTTCATTACTCCACGCCCTAGAACTTTGATAATCCTGTGCATAGAGTAGCGTAAAAACGACAACTTTTACAAATTATGTCACAAAAATTTATAGCCGGTCATTTGGCACCCTTCATTTTGGGGCAACAGCTAATAAACGACTTTGATTATGTGCCATCTTTTGTTAGGTAATTCGCAATAAATAACCCCCCATCCTATCGTTCCCACGCTCCGGCGTGGGAATGCCGCAAGTGACGCTCCCGCGTCACGCAACGCTGGAGCGTTGCCGGATGAATTCCCACGCCAGAGCGTGGGAACTAGGCTGGTTTTTGGGGTTATTTTCTGCGTACGGCCTTACCTCTTTCAATTCGCCATCTTCAATTTTTACTGCCAATTCTACGTCTGCTTCTGGACTAATGCCGGATTCTTGATGGCTTGGCGAATAATGAATAAACCTGCTTTATTTAAGACAAAAAAAAGGCCGTATCTCAAAAAGTCCGGCCTTTTTATTTAAGCAGATGCTAAAGAGTTTAAGCGATAGCTTTTACTTTTGAATTCAGTCTGCTCTTGCCGCGTGCGGCTTTATTTTTATGAATAATGCCTTTATTTACTGCGGAATCAATAATGGGCACTACAATTTGATAGGCGGCTTGCGCTTTCTCTTTGTCGCCTGCATTAACGGCGGCAATTACTTTTTTTACAAATGTACGTAAGTTGCTACGTTGTCCGGCGTTGCGAATACGGCTTTTTTCCGCTTGTCTCGCGCGCTTTTTAGCTTGTGCTGTATTAGCCATAGTGTCTCGATGCGTTTGTGAATGAGTTAAATAGCCCTGCATTATCTTTTTAAATGGTATTATTGTCAACACAAACGTTATGTAAAGGGAGAGACCTTGAGCCGCCAGCTTTTTAAATCAACTGCCATTGTGGGCAGTATGACGCTTATTTCCCGTGTTCTGGGGTTTGTGCGTGATATGTTAATTGCACGAATTTTTGGTGTCGATGTTGCAACCGATGCATTTTTTGTGGCTTTTAAAATACCCAATTTTTTACGGCGCTTATTCGCAGAAGGCGCGTTTGCACATGCTTTTGTGCCGGTTCTGGCGGATTACAAAGAACAGGGAAGCAAGGCTGCATTAAAGTTGTTTATTGATAGAACGGCGGGGACACTGGCGCTTGTATTACTGTTGATGACATTAATAGGCATGGTGGCTGCACCTTTACTTATTTGGTTATTGGCACCCGGTTTTGCATGGCAAGGTACACAGCACGAACTGGCCGTGCTGATGCTAAAAATCACCTTTCCCTATTTGCTTTTTATTGGCTTGGTCGCTTTTGCCGGCGGCATTTTAAATGCGCATGGCAAGTTTGCTGTTCCGGCCTTAACCCCTGTTTTTTTGAATATTTGCATGATTGCCGCAGCAATCTGGCTGGCTCCCTTAATGGATGAGCCGGTTGTGGCATTGGCGTGGGGTGTTTTTGCCGCTGGTGTCGTACAATTGTTGTTTCAGATTCCGGCGTTAATGCGTCTGGGGTTGATGCCACGGTTCAGAATGGGGTATAACGACCCCGGTGTAAAAAAGATTATTGGCCTCATGTTGCCCGCTATTTTTAGCGTATCAGTCACCCAGATTAATTTGTTGCTGGATACGCTGATTGCCTCGTTTTTAACGGTGGGCAGTGTCTCCTGGCTTTATTATTCGGATCGTTTGGTAGAGTTTCCGTTGGGAATATTGGGGCTTGCTCTGGGAACCGTGATTTTACCCGGTTTGGCAAAAAATCATGCGGCGGAAGATACGGCGGCGTTTTCAAATTCATTGGATTGGGGCTTGCGTCTGGTTTTTTTGATAGGTATGCCCGCGACCATTGGCTTATTGTTACTGGCTGAGCCGATGTTATCAACGCTGTTTCAGTATAATGAATTTAGCTTGCAAGATGTGCATTATGCAGGACTTAGCTTAAGAGCTTACGCGATTGGTTTGCTGGGCTATATCTTGATTAAAGTGCTGGTGCCGGGATTTACTGCACGTCAGGATATGAAAACGCCCGTTCGCTATGGCTTTTACGCTATGATAGCCAGTCTGGTTTTAAATGGTGTGCTGGTTTTTCCTTTGGCTCATGCAGGACTGGCGTTGGCTACCTCGCTGGGGGCTTTTTTTAATGCAGCTTTACTGCTGAAAAAGTTATGGCAAGAAAAAGTCTATCAACCTGCCAGTGGGTGGGGGCTGTTTTTTACCCGCGTGTTGCTGGCGAGTGCCGCAATGTCTGCTACCTTGTATTATTGGGTTGACGCGAACTGGTGGAATCAGTGGAGTTCGGGTGAGCGGGTTATAAATTTGCTTAAGTGGATATTGATAGGGCTGGTTATTTACACGGTGACATTAGTACTGACGGGGTTACGCTTACGGCATTTGACAGTCGTACAAGGCAAAGGCGAGAATAAAATCCTGCCCGTTACCTGAGCTTACAAACGGTCTTATCGATTGTCCATGATTTATGACTGCCCCGATTAACCGTTTCACATGATAGAATAAAAGTTTTTGTATCATCAAAAGGATCATGCA
>JBAXTQ010000306.1:0-3910 GCA_037130115.1 Methylococcaceae bacterium | reverse complement strand
CCTTGACCATACCTGCACGTAACGGGTTAAGCACCACATACCGTGCCAGTTCCAACAAGTAATTATCCTTCTCCACCAAAATGGCCTTATAGCGTCCCTGAAATAAATGCCCGACACTTCCGTGGGTACGATTAATGTATTGCGTATAGACACCGTTTAACTGGCGCATACCTTGGGCAAGATTACCTTCCGGCGTCTCCACCACAATATGAAAATGGTTGGTCATCTGACAATACGCATGAATGTACCAATTAAAACGTTGGCAAACCTGACCCAGCAGATTCAGCCACACTTTGCGGTCATCATCGGAAAAATAAATATCATCCTGCCGATTACCCCGCGAAGTAACGTGGTAAATTCCACCTGATAATTCTATGCGTAGAGGTCTTGTCATAAAGGAAAATTAAAAATTATAGCATAACAATGTGATAATGAAAGACCTGACCCCATTTTTTACACACTTTGCGGTCATCATCGGAAAAGTAAATATCATCGTGCCGATTACCCCGCGAAGTGACGTGGTAAATTCCACCTGATAATTCTATGCGTAGAGGTCTTGTCATAAAGTAAAATTAAAAATTATAGCATAACAACGTTATAATCAAAGACCTGACCCCATATTTTTATGACCCCATATTTTTATGACCCCTTATTTTCCGTTGAGTTGTGAGTATGACACCTGATGTAGTAGAAGTAAAACCACTGCCTGATTATTGCTTGGAAACGGTTTTCGAAAATGGCGAGCGTCGCTGGTTTGATATGAAACCATTGCTTACCTGCCCGGCTTTCTCGGCATTAACTGAACAGAATCTTTTCATGAAAGCCTATATCGCCTATGGAACTGTTGTATGGAACGATGAGATTGATCTTTCTCCAGATACACTTTATCTTCGTGGGCGTCCGCTCTAAATAGCAAGGGCATTGTTTTGGTGTATGACGCCACGCTTATACGTCCTAATTAGCCAAGCAGTTTTAGGTACCCGATGCGCACCTTTTTCATTAAACCAAGTCAGTTTTTATATTTGAGTCGATGGTTTTTGGAGTCAGGTCTTTCATTATTATTTTAAAGTAATAATGAGAAACCTTACCCAGAAGCTTTTTTAATCCATGTAATAGTCCGTTTTTTAGGTTATTGCGGCACTTTTCTGCCCATTCTTATACCACGACATTCATAATCAATTTTCTTTTCCATCTTTATAGGTTGTTTCAGACATTTTCTGTCCGTTTTCATACCAATGGATAGCTAATCCATTTTTGTAACTGTCTTTGTAGGTTGCCTCAGACTCTTTCTGTCCATTTTCATACCAAGTTGTAGCTAATCCAATCAACCTCCCATTTTTGTCATTTGTTGACTCCGCCTGTTTTTGTCCGTTGTCATACCACCATGTAGCTAATCCAGTTTCATTTCCATCTTTGTGGTTTATCTCAGACTCTTTCTGCCCATTGACATTCCAGTTTGTTTTTAACCCATTTAACTTACCGTCTTTATAGCTTTCCTGTTGCTTCTTTTGCCCGTCCGAATAATAACGTTCATATTTACCGGTAAAAGGCTCGTTTTCATTAGGCAAATAAACAATTCCATTTCTTTCTTGTATGGCTGTAGTGATTCTTTCTTTCAGTCCGATTTTTTCTAAAAAACTATTGCCATCGCATGCTGAGATAAAAATAGTCACAGCTAGTACATATAATATTTTTTTCATATTTTTTTGAGTAAGTAACGTGCACGATTTTACTTGAGTAAGTTTAATAATTAAATAACCAACGGGATTAAACTAACGGGGTCAAAACTAACGGGGTCAGGTCTTTCATTATTACAATTCAATATGACTATGAAAATTCCGGTACTTCTATCAGGAATAAACTAACCACCATTTTCAATATTACCTAATTTTATAACCATACTTTCCTAGCCATCTGCCAAGTTTTACATATAACTCAATCAAATTTTGAGCTTTAATTATATGTTTATCTGGCGGCATTGGACCAAATGGAGGCGTACCTGAAAATTCCAATTGAATGATAATGGGTTGTTTACCTGAATCGGTAATTTGAATAATAGACTTATATTCTATGTAGTCATCTGATTGTGGATGATTAAACTTTGCATAAACAGTAGGCCGATCTTCGTAAATAATTTTTGATTTTGTCATACTTTCCAAATAACATCAAAAATGTAGGATTTCAATTTCAAATAAGAAATAATGGGGTCAGGTCTTGCATTATCATATAGTAATCAGATTTTCCGAATGCACTCGTTCCCAAGTTCCAACTTGAGAACGAGAAAGCCGAAGCTTGGAAACTAACCCGTATTAATCAGCTTCCCAGCGCAAGTTGATGATTTATGCGGCGTAATGCGTTTCTATATAACGCTGTACTATTTCCTGAAATTCTTCAGCGATTCTGTCGCCTTTAAGTGTGACAGTTTTTTCGCCATCTTCATAAACAGGTGCTACGGGGGTTTCGCCGGTGCCTGGCAAACTGATACCGATATTGGCACTTTTACTTTCCCCTGGGCCGTTAACGACGCAACCCATAACGGCAACTTCCATCGTTTCAACACCGGGGTATTGGGTGCGCCATACCGGCATTTGATCACGTAAATAGGTTTGAATATCCATCGCCAGTTTTTGAAAATAATCACTGGTGGTGCGACCACAACCGGGGCAAGAAATAACCATCGGCGTGAAGGATCTAAAACCCATGGTCTGAAGAATTTCCTGACCGACAATCACTTCTTGGGTTCTGGAGGCTCCGGGTTCCGGTGTTAAAGAAATACGGATGGTATCGCCAATCCCCTGCTGCATTAATACGGATAACGCGGCTGCTGATGATACGATGCCTTTAGAACCCATACCGGCTTCGGTAAGACCCAGATGCAAGGCATAATCACAACGACTGGACAAGTCTTGGTAAATATTAATCAGTTCTTGTACGTTACTAATTTTGCAGGACAGAATGATTTTATCTTTTCCAAGGCCTATTTCTTCTGCTTTGGCGGCACTTTCAAGTGCTGACAAAACGATTGCTTTACGGGTGATGGCAGGTAATGATTCCGGGTGTTTTTGCAAGCGGTTATCATCCAGTAATCGGGTTAATACCGCCTGATCCAAGCTGCCGCCATTAACACCAATACGAACGGGTTTGTTATATTGGCAAGCGAATTCAATCATTTGCTGAAATTGTGGATCGCGACTTTTACCACGCCCTACATTACCTGGATTGATGCGATATTTATCAAGGGCTTCTGCGCAGTCCGGGTATTTTTCCAGTAATTTGTGACCGTTAAAATGGAAATCTCCAACGATGGGTACGGAATAACCTTTCTGAGTTAAGGTGTTGCGAATTTCAGCAACGGCTTTTGCCGCTTCTTCCGAATTAACCGTGATACGAACCAGTTCAGAACCTGCGGTAGACAACTCTATAATTTGATTAACGGTTGCTGACACATTAACGGTGTCGGTATTGGTCATTGATTGAACAACGATTGGCGCACCGCCGCCGACTTTAACGTCGCCGACTAAAACTTGATGGGTTATTTTTCTAAGGCTAATTGACATAGTCCAGATCTTTTAAAAAAGTTAAAGTTATTATTAAATTATACGTCATACAAGCTCAGTAACAGAGTTAAATTGTATGATGACTCTATACATTATCACTAACGGCTTACATTAATTACTAGAACCTTCTCCGTTAAAAGCAGAAAAACACAGATTTCAATATTTATTTCCGCTTTAGTTATTCAAGGTGTCTCTGATTGGTCTATGCTTGGGGTGTCAATCAAGAAATACACACAACATACTTGAACCAATCTTCTACAGGCGTGAGAGGTGATATGAGCTTCAAGTATGTTAAGCAAACAACGGGAGTAAAACCGCTTTAGCTGTTTTTACAGGCAATAGCTGAAGCGATT
>JBAXTQ010000305.1:0-3923 GCA_037130115.1 Methylococcaceae bacterium | reverse complement strand
TTACGCCTGTTGCTAATGCAGATTGTATCAATCTTGTCAATGCGTAAGTCCTATAGAATATGACAAACTTCTATAATGACCGGATAAGTGCTGATCAGTTTTTCAGTGGTTGTTTTAGCAAAATCATCTGCTCTTGATGATGCTTATCTTTTTTATCTGCCAAGGCAATCCAAAATCCGGTATCGGCAATAATCATATTTTATGACTCCAATCCAGATAGTCTTTATAATTTTCTGAAAGATTTTCGCCATCTTCCATGCTGCCAATAAAGCCTGATTGCAACATGAGTTCATAGGCATTTTGACCTTCTGTTTTTGATGGATTTTTTGTAAAAATCTCATCAATAGCAAAAGAGATTAACTCAGAAGTATTTTTTTTTAGTGTTCTTTCCAACAGGTGTAATTTCTCTAAGTGTTGGCTGTCGAGTTCGGCAGTAATTTGCATGGTTTAGCCCTCGTGTGTATGAATTTGGTAGGGTACAAATCGTTAAATAATTTGTAACTCAATACCTGCATCTTTTAAATTTATGTCATTTTACTCAGCATACGCAGGTTAGCGGATATTTTTTGCGAGTTAGTGAATAATCCTTTAAATCTTAATGGATTTGCCTGTCATTAATAGCAAGCCACCTAAAAAAACCTTAACTGATTGTTTTAATGAGCTTTATATCGATCTTGTAAAAACCCATAAACAAGTTGGCTATCCAGAAAGCAAAAAGGCCGAAAACAATCGGCTAACAGGCTATTAATAAGCTGTTAGCCAATCATCTCCGGCCACTTTATTGGACGATGGTAAAGCGGTTAGCTTAATTTACCATGACAAAGTTTGTACTTTTTTCCTGACCCGCAAGGACAAGGATCATTACGGCCCACTTTACTGCCCTCTCTTACAAAGGGGTGCTCTGATACGGCAGCGGCCTCTTCTTCAGCGGCAACCAGTGACTCGTCATAAGCATCCAGAGCTGGCGCTGCGGCATGTTCAAAGTGCATTTCTCTTGGCGTCTGCATTTGCTCATCAATGGCCAGAACATCTTCTTCCTGCCGAACCTGAACTTTAAACAGAATCCCAATCACTTCATATTTGATATGCTCAAGCAAACTGGTGAACATTTCAAAAGCTTCGCGCTTGTATTCCTGCTTGGGATCTTTTTGCGCATACCCTCTAAAATGGATACCCTGACGTAAATAATCCATCGCCGCCAGATGTTCTTTCCAACTGGTATCCAACACTTGCAGCATCACCGATTTTTCAAAATGCTGTAATACCTCTTTAGTGATCTGGCGCTCTTTTTCTTTGTGATTCTGTTCCAGAATATCAACAATGCGGGTTCGTAAAGACACTTCCTGCAAATTATGATCATCATCCAGCATACGCTGCACAGATGTTTGAACATTAAACTCTTGATGCAAATGCTCTTCCAGACCCTTTATATCCCATTGTTCAGCCATTGTTTTGGGCGGAATGTACTGGGTAATCACATTGTTAACGACATCTTTACGTATCGCCGTGATAATCTCGGAAATTTCTTCGGCCGCCATCAACTCATTACGTTGCGAGTAAATTACTTTACGTTGATCGTTGGCGACATCGTCATAAGCCAAAATTTCTTTACGTATATCAAAATTGCGCCCTTCAACCTTGCGTTGCGCATTTTCAATAGACCGGGTTACCCAAGGATGTTCAATAGCCTCACCATCCCCCATACCCAGCTTCTTCATCAAACCGGCGACACGATCAGAGGCAAAAATACGCATCAAATCATCTTGCAGGGATAAATAAAACCGTGTCGAACCAGGATCACCCTGACGACCGGAACGGCCTCTTAATTGATTATCTATTCGGCGTGACTCATGACGCTCCGAGCCAATAACATGCAAACCGCCATTGGCAAGCACTTCATTATGCCTGTCCAACCATGTTCCACGTACTCTTGCTTTTTCAGCTTCACTGGCATCTTCGCCCAACAGTTTAAGCTCGGCATCCAGATTACCACCCAAGACAATATCAGTACCCCGACCCGCCATATTGGTAGCGATGGTGACGGCACCCGGCATACCGGCTTGTTCAATAATATTAGCTTCACGTTCGTGCTGCTTGGCATTAAGCACTTCGTGTTTAATGCCTTGTTTTTTAAGCAATTCGGAAAGACGTTCAGAATTTTCAATGGAGGTAGTTCCCACTAAAACCGGCTGTCCACGACTCACACAGCTTTTAATATCATCCGCAACAGCGATGTATTTTTCATCTGTGGTCAAATAAACCATGTCACCCAAATCCTTGCGAATCATGGGACGATGCGTTGGCACAACCACCACTTCAAGACCATAAATCTTGTTCAGCTCAAACGCTTCGGTATCGGCCGTACCGGTCATACCTGAAAGTTTGTCGTACAAGCGGAAATAGTTCTGGAAGGTAATGGATGCCAGCGTCTGGTTTTCACTGTTAATAGTGACATGTTCTTTCGCTTCGATGGCTTGATGCAAGCCTTCAGACCAGCGCCGACCCGGCATTATTCGACCGGTAAACTCATCAACAATAACCACTTCATTATTGGCGACGATGTAATCAACGTCTTTTTTGAACAAGACATGTCCGCGTAATGACGCATTTAAGTAATGCATGAGGCGAATATTGGCCGCATCATAAAGGCTGCTTCCTTCAGCCATTAAGCCCTGCTCAAGCATTAGACGCTCAATGCATTCATGACCTGCTTCGGTCAAATAGACTTGGCGTATCTTCTCATCAACCGTGTAATCACCAGGGTGCTCATCATCTTCCTGCCTGACCAGTAACGGAATGATTTCATTGGCTTTACTATAAATTTCCGTACTTTCTTCGGTCGGCCCGGAAATAATCAGCGGTGTTCTCGCTTCATCGATCAGGATAGAATCCACTTCATCAACAATAGCAAAGCTTAAATCACGCTGGACTTTTTGTTCCAGACTAAAAGCCATATTGTCGCGCAGATAATCAAAACCAAATTCGTTATTGGTACCGTAAGTAATATCTGCTGCATAAGCATCACGCCGTGGTGCATGTTCCATTTGACTGACGATGACGCCTGTGCTCATCCCCAGAAAAGCGTAAAGCCGGCCCATCCATTCAGAGTCGCGCCTGGCCAGATAGTCATTGACCGTCACCACATGAACACCGCGTCCCGGCAGGGCATTTAAATAAGCCGCCAAGGTTGCCATCAAGGTTTTACCCTCGCCGGTTTTCATTTCAGCAATTTTACCGTCATGAAGCATCATGCCGCCTATCAGCTGCACATCAAAATGACGCATGCCAAAAACGCGCGAAGAAGCTTCTCTTACCGCTGCAAAAGCTTCTGGAATCAGGTTATCCAGTTTTTCACCTTGCGCCAGACGATCACGAAATTCCTGAGTTTTTGCTTTTATGGCCTCATCAGATAACTTTTCGTATTCCGAAGCTAAAGCGTTGATCTTCTTGACCAACTTCTTTTTCTTCTTTACCAGCCTGTCGTTACGGCTCCCTACAACAAATTTAACCAGCTTACCCAGCATGTTTTTTTCCGGTGTGAATTTAGCAAATGATTGAATCAAAACGTTCGATTATATACCGTCTAATACTTTAGATATAGATAAAAACCGACATTTGAGTATTTGGCTCTAACAAAGCCCTGTTAAAACCATTATTTTGGCATAAGATAATATTTGGGATGAATTAGGCATAATTCAAGTAAGCATCCCAAACAAAAACCATTATTAAAATTTAGACGACTTTGTAAGTATTCACCTCTCCCTTTGAAAAAGGGGGATTTATTTAACAAATCTCCCCTAACCCCTCTTTTTCAAAGAGGGGGACTGAATAGTTACACGACTTTTAATCTGTGAAAAACCAGAGGTGTTACTTAGTAGTTGATTTTATACGCTAAAGTGTGTATAAATAGAAAGCATGGATAC
>JBAXTQ010000304.1:0-3928 GCA_037130115.1 Methylococcaceae bacterium | reverse complement strand
ATTGATTTATAACGATTATTAAATAATATAAGGTGTTAGCTTGCAGGATTTAGGTGTCACTCGATGGGCAACTTCAAGTAGAGGCGGCATGGAAGTTTATGGTCGGGATGCACTCTATTTCGTTCGTGTACCGTTTGATCAATGTGCAGGTAACTAAGAGTTTCTTTTTATAGTGACTTCCATCAGCCAAATCATTCACTAGAATAGACAAACTAGGAGATTTTTCAATGCGATATTTTTTTAAACCGATACTTGCCTTGGGCGTACTGCCAGTAATATTGCTAGCAATACAGCCATCTGTAAGCGCAAATGTTTTCCAAACAAAGTTCAATACAGGCTCAGAGTATTTGGTCGTTGAGATTCTTGACGATGACTTGGCTCATTTTGAGATTTCCTCGATAGGGAAAGGCCCGTCAATTACCAATCCACCTCAACTCCTCTATACATCACCAATGGTATTGAAAACGGACTACCCTGGCCCGTCCAGCGCACCGATTGTATCTCCGGACGGCAACATCATCGAAACCCGTGCGATGAGACTTGAGATTGTTAAAAATAACAATCAGATCTGCATCAAATTCATCGACAAAAGTAAACCGACAGTTCGCCTAACCACTGTTTGCCCTGTTAATCTGGATCAAGGCTTGAAAGGCATAGATATTGAACCAGGCAATATTCAAAACATCTATGGACTTGGTCAAAATTTGAACCAGGTGACTGTGGGGACTGCGGATGGAGATCGTATCAGTCAGGGAAAAGCGAGGGAAGGAAGTTATAAGAATAACCAACCTCTCGGCAACGGTTTTGAAGGCATTCAATATGGCGGGATGGTTGGCAACGTTCAAATCCCCGTTTACTATGCAGTGGGCCCTGATAATCTCAATTATGCCCTTTTTATGGATAATGTTTATTGGCAGAAGTGGGATTTCACCCAAAACTGGTGGCAGGCCAGAATGTATGGCGACCAATTACGCTTCTATTTTATGACAGGCAAAAATTTGCCCGATCTCCGCGCCGCTTTTATGGAGCTCACGGGAACACCCCCGGTTCCTCCGCGCAAGTCTTTTGGAATGTGGGTCTCCGAATTTGGTTATGACAATTGGGATGAAGTTGATACTCTAAAAACTGATCTGCGGAAGGATAAATTCCCTCTGGATGGTTTTGTTCTTGATCTAAACTGGTTTGGCGGCATTGCAACAGGAGATGCTTCCAAAAGTAACATGGGACGGCTTAATTGGGATGAAAATCAAGACGCTCTGGATCAGCAAAATTGTCTTCTGGGTGATAAGAAGAGATGCGGTAAATCGGTTACCTATCCCTATCTCTTTAAAAATCCATCGGAAAAAATTAAAGAGTACGCTCAAGACGATATTCGGCTCACTGTTATCGAAGAATCTTATCTGGCAAACACTGTCGATACCTTTAAAACAATGCCGTTAGATCTGACAGCCTATAGCCGGACTAATGGCAAGTGCGATCCAAATAAGCAGTCTTTAGATGACAATGTGACTGGTTTTTGGGGCAAAGGGCGAATGATTGACTGGTCTGATTCCAAAGCCGGACAATGGATACATGATAATCGCCGCTTTCCCAATATGGTGAAAAAAGGCGTTAATGCCCACTGGACAGATTTGGGAGAACCCGAAACGTTTGATGCGGGCGCTTGCTACGAAGGTGTAGAAACCACAGCTGATGGTTCAAAGAACCAGCACTCAGACATTCATAATCTGCACAACCTGCTGTGGAATAAATCAATTTGGGATGGCTATGTTTCCAAGAAGGGAACAAAAGATGATTTAGGCGTGACCAATCCTCGTCCTTTTATTGTGACCCGTTCTGGAGCCGCTGGAACCCAACGCTATGGTGCTGCAATGTGGTCAGGAGATATTGGCTCCAGATTGGAGTTATTAGCCAGCCATGGCAACGCCCAAATGCAAATGTCATTTTCGGGTATTGACTACTATGGAGCAGATACTGGTGGCTTCCGTCGTGAGGTGATGCCTGGCAACAAAAATATTCCCGGACCTTTTGATATCGACTATCAGGATGAGTTATTCACTCAATGGTTTGCAAATGCAAGCTGGTTTGATGTTCCTGTGCGACCTCATACAGACAACGAATTTAATACTCCTGACGATAATCCTAGCTGTGCCAACAATATAGGCAATAGAAAGCCTTCCTGTTACGAAACCTCACCCAATCATGTTGGGAAAAAAGAGAGTAACCTCGCCAACATCCGCCAGCGTTACGAGTTACTCCCTTATTATTACTCCCTGGCTTATCGTGCCTACCTCAAAGGTGAACCTTTGATCCCCCCACCATTGTTCTACTACCAGAACGATACTAATTTAAGACTGGTTGGCAATGAAAAGTTGATTGGCCGAGATATTCTTATCGGCATGGTGGCTAAGCATGGCGAGTACGAGCGCGATGTCTATTTGCCCGCAGGAAAATGGGTCAACTACTATTCGCGTGAGTGGGTTGATAGCAAAGGGGAAACAATCAAAAACGTACCTGCCTATCGGAATGGTATTTTCCGATTACCCGCTTTCGTCAAGGCAGGCGCAATCTTGCCTCAAATGTATGTGGATGAGAATACCAAAGATGCGTTTGGTCATCGCACGGATGGTTCCAGGCATGAAGAGCTAATCGTCAACGTTTATGCCGACGAAACCCCTTCGAATTTCACGTTCTATGAGGATGATGGTTTGACCCTCAACTATACCGATAATAGTCGCCCCTTCTATGAGTACCGCACAACAGCCATTTCCCAAAACCAAGCGGGAAATACGGTCAACATTACTCTTGATTCTGCGATTAATCAGAAAGGAACTGCGACTGTGACAACGCCTTATCCCGGTGCAATCATGAACCGTGCAAACATTGTCAAATTGGTTGTGAAGGATGCTAGTGCAACGGCGGTTACGCTGAATGGTCAAGCATTGCCTAAAAAGAATTCTCAAGCGGAATTAGATGCTGCAAGCAGTGGTTGGTATGATGCGGGAGACAACCTGGTTTTGGCAAAATCGGACAAGATAGCTGTCAACACGCCTAAAACCTTCTCCTTTAATCTCCAGGCTGTTAAAGCCCCGGCAACATCGGTGAACTTCGTCTGTGATAATGGTTTTACCTCGCTTGGTCAGAGTATCTATGTGATAGGAAATATTCCGGAATTAGGAAATTGGGAGTCGGGTAAGGCAGTTAAGCTCGATCCCAACATTTACTATGACTACATCAAACGTTCCGACAAGAATCTTCCTGGTCCAACTGAACCAGTATGGACTGGTGTTGTCAGTCACTTGCCGTCAAATACATCCATTGAGTGGAAGTGTCTACGCCGTGAGGAGGGTGATTCTTTTAATAAGAGCGCCATCACATGGCAGCCTGGTGCCAATAACAAACTTATGACGACAGCATCTGGTTACGTAGGACATAGTTACGGCAAGATGTAAGTGTTATGAAGATCCATAGCATTTATTTAGGTGATTTCTGTGAAAGAACTTACCCATTACATTAGGTAATTAGCAATAAATAACCCCCATCCTATAGTTCCCATTCCGTTGGATGGCTATCATGAGTGGTAGTCAGATCTTTCGGCAATGGGAACCCCTCTGATAACAATAATGGAAACATGATTCTTGGATAAATAGGGTTGGGACTTTCAGTTCAAGCGCATCATAATTGAATATCCACCTTTTTACTTCTGCCATAACCGGCAATAAACTGAGCGATATATTCAGTAATCAGCTCCTCCAATTCCTGCAACTCAAGCTCACACTTTGTGCTCCACGCTTTAGCTAAAGCCATTCTGTCAAATGTCCTGCTTTCCTGGTGTACAATATTGCCATTGCGTCTAATGCACACATTGGCTAAATAAGGTGATTTCCGGAAATTAATTTACCCATTAGATGGGTCGAATCAAGATGTC
>JBAXTQ010000303.1:0-3942 GCA_037130115.1 Methylococcaceae bacterium | reverse complement strand
GGATTGGTTGGGATAATCAAAAGGACTGCCCCAACTTTCACTGGCCGCCGACTCAAGTCCCAGATTATTGGCAAAATAATCAAACTTGTTGGCAATACTTAAGGTCGCTGACGTAAAAATCCACGCGGCTTTATGTTGTAGCATAAAGCCATGAAACTCTGCGGCAATATCCAGCGGGGTAAGACTTAAGGTAAAGGTTTTCCTGTGCGTCTCATACCAGCGTATCCATTTGCCGCTGCGATCATTTAGAATAAGCTCCAATTTCTGAACCAGCTCTTCGGAGCGTTTAAAGCAGGATTCCAGTGCTTTGGTTTTAACGGATGCCAGCTTTAATTGATCGGTCAGGCGTTGCAATTGCTCTATAACGGCGATTAAACCACCCGCTATTTTAGGATTATTTTCAATGTCCTGCCACTCGCCCCGTTTAAGCTCCAGCCCAAACGCCAGCCGCAAATCTTTAATTTCATGATCCAAATCTTCGCAAGCCGTGCGTAACGCAGGAATATCGCGGGCGTCTTTGTGATATTCCACCAGCGCATCTTGCGCCAAATCATTAAGTTGTTTGGCACCGACGGTAATCCCTAAAAAATTGGAGGCGGTATCCGCCAATTGATGGGCTTCATCGATAACAACCACTTCGGCGTTGGGTAATAACTCACCAAAACCACCGTCACGTAACGACCAATCTGCACACAATAAATTATGATTAACCACCAATACATCGGCTTCCTGGGCTTTCTTGCGTGCCTTAACCAAAAAACATTCAGCATAATCCGGGCAATCCTGCCCCAAACAATTATCCAGCGTAGAAGTGGCTTGATACCAAACCGGATCACCTTCAGTGACCTCGGACATTTCCGAAATATCACCCGCTTTGGTACGCTTGGACCATTTGTTTATTTTAGCCAAGGCACCGGCTTCTTCCCTGCTAAAGCCCAAGGTTGAAGTCAGCGCATTTTTCAATCGATAGGTGCATAAATAATTGCTTCTACCTTTTAATAGCGCGGCAATAAAAGGCTTTTTTAAGGCTTTGCGAATAATCGGCAAGTCTTTATTAAACAGCTGATCCTGAAGATTTTTGGTGCCGGTTGAAATAATGGCTCTTTTGCCGGATAAAATAGCAGGTACCAGATAGGCAAAGGTTTTACCGGTTCCGGTTCCCGCTTCTGCTATCAAATGCCGTTTTTGCTCAATCGCATCGGCAATGGCCGCCGCCATTTCAAGCTGGGCTGCGCGTGGCTGATAACCTGATATAACGGTTGATAACGCGCCATCACCGCTAAAAAATGATTCCAATTCTGTCACTTGAGTTAATGCCAATCAGCTGTCGATAAAAATCCACCATAGTAGGGCAATATAAGCAATAATGCTATTAAGGAATAAAAAAAGAACCAAAAACCAGAACAAAAACCGGCTATCAACTTAAGCCGGGACTGTGTGAATAGACTATGACATGCGGAGTGCAGTCTTAAGTTTTGCTGTTTCCGGCTACCAATTTAAAGCGGGACAGATAAATAAAACTGACCTATTAATTCCGGGAGCGCTGAGCCCCAGCTCGGCGTAGTCAGTAATCGGTTTGACTATCCCGTGCCGAGCTGGGGCTCGGCGTTCCCAGAAAGTTATCTGTCCCGGCTTAAGTTGGTAGTCAGTATTCAGGCTCTCGCTTTACTCTACCCTGTTGAAAAATGGGGAATGCTTACTTCCAAAGAACAGCAGTTTCTTGTCGTTGGCGTCGACTGATTGTATTTACAAAAACTGTTTCAGGTCATGTTGTGAGCTGAATCGGTCTACTCCATAATGCCGTTATAGGGTATTATTGTCAGTCTGGATTTTTGGATTACCGGCCTTTAAAATACAACCGAGCACCTCATGAACACTGATGATATTACCAAAGTAAAAAATTACCTGCTTAACTTGCAAGACCGGATTTGCCTGGCGTTGGAAGGCGAGGAGCCGGAAGCGCGGTTTATTGAAGATATTTGGGATCGGGATGAAGGCGGCGGCGGTAGAAGTCGCGTCTTGGAAAATGGTCAGGTGTTTGAACAAGGCGGTGTCAATTTTTCTTATGTGCGCGGCATTAGTTTGCCGGCTTCGGCAACCGCTAAACGGCCTGAGCTGGCTAATCGTCAATTTCATGCGATGGGGGTGTCGTTGGTTATTCATCCTAAAAATCCTTATGTGCCGACATCACATGCCAATGTGCGGTTTTTAATCGCAGAAAAACCGGGGTCACCGGCTATCTGGTGGTTTGGCGGTGGTTTTGATTTGACGCCGTTTTATCCTTTTAAAGACGATGTAATCCATTGGCACACAACCGCACGCAATGCCTGTCTGCCTTTTGGCGATACTATTTACCCCACTTATAAAAAATGGTGTGATGAATATTTTTATCTGCCCCATAGAAATGAAACGCGTGGCGTGGGTGGTTTGTTTTTTGATGATTTAAATGAATGGGAATTTGATCAGTGTTTTGCGTTTATGCAAAGCGTGGGCGACCATTATAATGATGCTTATTTGCCGATTGTCCAAAAACGAAAAAATACGCCTTACGGTGAGCGGGAACGTGATTTTCAGTTATATCGCAGAGGCCGTTATGTTGAGTTTAATCTGGTTTATGATCGCGGCACTTTGTTTGGTTTGCAATCCGGTGGGCGAACTGAATCAATCTTGATGTCTTTACCACCCTTGGTGCGCTGGAAATATAATTGGCAACCTGAACCAGGCAGTCCGGAAGCGGCTCTTTATGAGCGCTATTTAAAGCCTCAAAATTGGCTGGGGCTTTAAATTATTAGGGCATACGCATCAAATTAAAGATATTACAGACCACGAAGACACGAAGTTCACGAAGTTCACGAAGATTTTTCTTTAGCTTTTCTTCGTGAACTTCGTGTCTTCGTGGTGAAATGTCTTAACTTAGCAGCGTTATCCCCTACCCTTTTTTTCAAAGTAGGGGTACTGAACCGTTATATCATTAGGAATACTTAAATGCAGGGATCATTAAAAAAAATGCACAGCCGATTGGAAAGTCCGGTTGCTTATGATTTACCGTTAGGTGATCAGAGTATCGCTTTAAATCCACTGCTCGGCAAGTCGATCAAGTTGACGTATACCGGTAAAATTTCTTGCGTCCATTGCAATCGGGCGATTAAAAAAAGTTACAACCAGGGTTATTGTTATCCCTGCTTTATCACGCTGGCGCAATGTGATCTCTGTATTATGAAGCCGGAAACCTGTCATTACGATGCCGGAACCTGTCGGGAACCCGCTTGGGGTGAGGCATTTTGCATTAAGCCGCATATTGTTTATCTCGCCAATTCGAGTGGTATTAAGGTGGGTATTACCCGTCAAACGCAAGTCCCGACGCGTTGGATAGATCAGGGTGCCGTACAGGCATTGCCTATCTTTAAAGTACAGTCCCGATATATCGCCGGATTGATTGAGGTGTCCATTGCCAAACAGGTCAGTGATAAAACCAGTTGGCAACAAATGCTTAAAAGCAGGGTGGAGTCGGTAGATCTGATTAAAAAACGCGATGAATTAATGGGTCAATGCAAAGCTGATCTGGCTGACGTTAATCAGCGTTTTGGTTCGCAGGCGATTGAATTTTTACCCGAAGAGACTGTTGTGGATATACACTTTCCGGTAGATACTTATCCGGTCAAAATCAAATCCTTTAATTTTGACAAGAACCCTGAAGTTTCAGGCGTTCTGCATGGGATTAAAGGCCAGTATCTGTTACTGGATACGGGAGTTATTAATATTCGTAAGTTTTCAGGTTACGAAGTGGAATTTTCGATGTAAAATTAATAAATCTTGTAGGTTGAGTGGCTTAGTTATTAATGCCATAGACATCAAGTTAAGACATTTCACCACGAAGACACGAAGTTCACGAAGATTTTTCTTTGGTTTTTCTTCGTGAACTTCGTGTCTTCGTGGTGAATT
>JBAXTQ010000302.1:0-3957 GCA_037130115.1 Methylococcaceae bacterium | reverse complement strand
GGATTGATTGTCATTGATTATTAAATTTGATTTCATTTTGAGATTAATTTACGAGGCAGGCTGCCACAGCCATGAAAAAGCTTTTACGAGATCTTTCATTAGAAGTGTTTACACACGAAATACTTTCCATCCATTTCTGCAAAGCCAACCACTTCGGTACACCACAAAAGCGATACAACTATTTTTTAAGTTAAATTTTTATTGCCGTTAAGTCTATCATTCACCTGACCTATGTCCTAACTTCATACAAACATCCATGCTATTACAGCGTATCTGCCCAATTTTCCTGACAAAATAATTAAACAGGCCGGTAACAACGGGAGCTTTAACCAGCCACCCGCAAAACATAAAGCATCGCCTATCACAGGTAACCATGAAAAAAACAAGACCCAGATACCTCTTTTTTTAACCAGGTTCAGTGCCTTCTGTTTTTTTTCCGGTAACCGATTCGCTACTGGAAACTTTCTTGCCGCCAACATTCCCAATCCCCAGGTTGTCATGGCACCCAGTGTGTTACCAATAGTCGCTACAATAACCAGGTATTGAATAGGGAAATGTCCTGTCGATACCTGGTAAGCCAAAACGGCTTCAGATCCGCCCGGTGCAATGGTTGATGATATAAATGCACTAAAAAACAGTCCCCAAAGTCCACTCGCTATTTCTTGCATTTATTTATCTCAAAAAAAAACCCTGCGTTCAAAGAGCACAGGGTTTTCAGTGTTGCCCGTACTTATTTTTTAGGCAGTATTTTGTTTTTATTAACAACGATCCATTTAATAAAAATAGACAGTAACTTTACGACAAGCTCAATAAATGCTCTTAATAAATCAAACACATAAGCGACTACTTCTGCTACGCTCAAGCCTTTAAATTTGCGAGCCAGAAAAGGTGCCGCCAGTAAACCCAATGCCAGACCGATTACGGTAACGCCCGAAATAACAGAGTCTTCCGGCTGTACGGTTGCTGTAGGCGCAGGCACTGCCGTTGCAACAATCGCTGGCAAAGCCGCCGCTTCAGCCGCTGCTTTGACTGCTAATTCAGGCAAAGTGGCCGTATAATCATCCGCTTCAACATAAGCGGTCACACCGGGAATACTGGGCAAATCACCATCGCCTTTACCCACTTTTAACTGGGCTTTCATGCCTTTTTCCATGTGCTGGGCAATGTCGCAATGCACCAAATAAGTTTTATCACCGGGTGGTAAAATCAATGTGCCTGAAATTTTTGAAGGGCCGGTTGCTTCCAAATGAAACATGCCTTTGGGGTATAAATATTTAGGCAATCCATGCATCATCCATTGATGCCGCACATTGTCCTCATTAATAAAATGGACAGTCAATTTTGTACACGGCTTAAAATTAAATTCCTGCGTATCAAATGCGAACATTCTGCCCGGAAATTTTTCCGCATATTTATGACCGGCATGTACGGTAATTTCTTTGGTTTCAGATATGCTATCGCAACCACCGGGCAAGGTATCGGCATTTTGTCCCATAACCATCCCGCCCGCCATGTCCATCAAGTGACCATCACCGTGATCCATCAGCATACTATCATGATCTTCATATTCCTGAGCCATGACCGGCGCAGAAAAAAGAGCAATCAGTACTCCAACCGACAATAACTTCACCATTACTTGTTTCCCCTTTTACTTGACATAATCAATGTACTTTTTTGGATCAATTGCCGGTAGTGCGCTACCGCTCAAATAATCAAACCTGCTTGACACACAAACTGTTTAATCGATGTTACGCCGTCGTCTTGCCAATCATTTTATAAAGCAATTGATCGTTAATAGCGAGTGCGTAACATCAAACTTTAATCAGTTTTTAATTTTTGTAATGATTTCATCGACTTTACGTTTAAAGCCGGCGCTTGACAGATACAATACGTATAAGCCTGCCGCTGCGAAAAATGCATAGAGCAGCTTACTATTTCTACTCATTTCCTGACCGCCACCCGCCTTAAAACCCATGTGAACATCGAGTCTCTCGCCTTGAGTGCGATTTTCAGTATCAGCAGGATCGGGTACCAAAGTAATGTGAATCAGGTATTGACCGGGTTCTGACACGCCATTTTTCAATTCTAAATTAACAGATCCTTTTTTATGTTTTGCACTGGGTAGAAAAAATACACGCGTGCCTTCAGGTTCTTTGGTTACTTCAAACTCAACCAACATATTTCTGTATTTCATATCCTGGTAATCGAAAACCAGTTGGGTAAGCGTGTTTAAACCGGGCAGTTTACCGCAAAATTCTTCCGCTGGATACGCACTCGGCTGATAAGCCGTGTAATGAATCCAGTGCGTGGGTTGTAATTCAAATTTACACTGATCCGTATCAGTACCCGCTGCGCCACCATGCGCCCATAAGGTTGCTGAAAAAAACAATCCTAAAAGCCCCAGGAAACCCTTTCTTATTAGTTGTACTCTGTTCATAATACCTTCCAATTTTGATACATAGTTATTATTATATGAATTGTTAGTGCTCTATATAACCTTTTTTTCGTTAAAAACAAGCTGCATTTGCTATTAACCTACCCCATAGCAATGCCAACTCTAGCACACCGCCTCACCTAAATAAAGGAATTGATAGGATACCCGCCTAAAACCGGCGATATATAAGCAAATAATAATGCACCCATTGCGCTATTGCTATCCTAGCGCCATTTTCGTAGACTTACGGTAATTTATTTTAAACGGAGCCAAAAAAACATGTCATCTTTGACTACCTCAAAAGCGTGGACAGCCTTACAAAGCCATTACGATCAAACCAAAAATAATTCTCTACGCGATGCTTTCAAAGCAGACATTAACCGGTTCAACAAACTCTCAGTTAATTTTAACGAGGTATTGTTTGATTATTCCAAGAACAGAATAACCGATCAAACATTACCTTTATTAATAGACCTTGCCAATCATGCAGGGCTTAATGAAAAAATTAACGCCCTGTTTTCCGGTGAAAAAATCAACACGACTGAACATCGGGCTGTCCTGCACACCGCACTACGTAATAAGAGCAACCTTCCGGTTTATGTCGATGGACAGGATGTTATGCCGGAAATTAATCAGGTTTTGGCAAAAATGCGAATTTTCTGCGCAGCGGTTCGTTCAGGTGAATGGAAAGGCTATACCGGGAAAGCCATCACCGACATTGTCAACATTGGCATAGGCGGCTCCGGTTTAGGCCCTAAAATGGTTTCAACAGCACTTGCGCCTTATAGCTCTGACGCATTAAAAGTGCATTATGTCTCCAACATTGATCAGGCGAATATTGTTGAAGTATTAAAGCCCTTATCGGCAGAAACCACGCTTTTTATTATCGCTTCCAAAGTCTTTAATACCCAGGAAACCATGATGAATGCAAGCTCTGCAAAAAAATGGTTTCTTGATAGCGCAAAAGACCCACTCACTATTGCCAAACACTTTGTGGCTATTTCAACGCACGCGGAAAATGTCGCCAACTTTGGCATTGATACCAACAACATGTTTGAATTTTGGGACTGGGTAGGCGGTCGCTATTCGCTTTGGTCATCAGTCGGCCTATCCATTGCCTTATATGTCGGTATGGATAATTTTGAAGAACTGTTGCAAGGCGCTTATGAAGCCGATTGTCACTTTCGCAATACGCCTTACGAACAAAACATACCGGTAATTATGGCCTTACTGGGAATTTGGTATAACAATTTTTTCAATGCTGAATCTCATGCCTTGCTGCCTTATGATCAATCCATGCGCTGTTTCGCCGATTATTTTCAACAAGGCGATATGGAAAGCAATGGCAAAAGCATTACTTTGCAGGGTGAAAAAGTTGACTACAACACCGGGCCGATTATTTGGGGACAACCAGGTACTAATGGTCAACATGCCTTTTACCAACTCATTCACCAAGGCACCAAACTCATACCCTGCGATTTTTTGGCGGCGGCAAACAGTCATTACAAACTGCCAAAACATCA
>JBAXTQ010000301.1:0-3961 GCA_037130115.1 Methylococcaceae bacterium | reverse complement strand
ACGCAACGCTGGAGCGTTGCCGGATGAATTCCCACGCTGGAGCGTGGGAACTAGGTGTATCTTGAGAGGATATTTTCTGCGGGAAAATCGGGTCAGGTCTTTTATTGTCACATCAAAAGTCTAGTAGTTCGGGTTAGCGATAGCGTAACCCAATAGACATCAACTTAAGACATTTCACCACGAAGACACGAAGACACGAAGATTTTTCTTTGGTTTTTCTTCGTGAACTTCGTGGTCTGTAGTTACATTATCGAAACCTACAAATACCTAAACTCTTAGTAACGCCTTGGCCATTCTTTCAGAAAGTTGTTCTTCAACAAATTGCGGTTCGTTGGGTGGATAAAGCTCGACTTCATCCAGTTCAAAATCATATTCTTTGCCTAATGCGATCAGTTCCCTGATTTTTTGTACGGCCAACAGTTTTTCCTTTAAGCCGGAATCTGTTTTAGCGTGTTCAGAGAAAGCTTTTATTTGTGCAATTGACATGGTGTTTACTCCAGTTGTTTAAAAAGGTGCTTTGCGTTACAAAGCGGTTGATAAAAATGTTCGTGTTGTGTAATTATTCAGTCCCCCTCTTTGAAAAAGAGGGGTTAGGGGAGATTTTTAAATAAATCCCCCTCGACCCCCTCGCTATGCTCTCCCCCTTTTTCAAAGGGGGAGAGCATAGCGAGGGGCTTGAATACTTGCTACACGCTATAAGGCGTGTTGACCCAGTCTTTCAGTACGGCGACATCACGTTCCGGCAAATAAGAAAAATCCCCGCTAATATCCTTAAACACAGCGACACCGCTGCTTGGAGAAACCAGTTTGCCTTTAACCATATAAAAAAACCAGGCAAAGGGATAGCCGGCCTGACGATCAAATCGGCTCAACAGGTTATGCAGTGGAAGGCCTTTTTTACCGTGAACATCGTCCAGTTGCGGTACGTTTTTTTGCTGGGTATTGACGATTTCAACGTTAATAATTTGCTCTCCAAAGCGTCCGGTATGCCGGAAAGGCCGGACAATCCAGTCATCGGAAAGCACCGCTTTTTGCAAGGCGCTACTTCGGTTCCAATCATCTATAAAGCGTTGTACAGGATGTTCTTCGACGTGGTATTTATTGATTTCCTCCATGAAAATCGCTACGTCAGTTTTACGTCGATAAGAATAACGTGACGTTCCAATACAAAATGTTTCTATACATTCCGGCTCCAATGGATCAATAAATTCTTCTAAATCTTCCGGCAGATTGCGCTCATTAACCAGCAAGCGATCAGATATTTCATGGGTTTTATCAATATCTATCTGGATAAATTGTTGCGCTTTACTACCGGTTTGCACAACAAAATGCAGGGTGTTGCCGGTTTGCCGCGTGGCAATCAGCTTTTGTTCCCGCGCATGATCAATCAGCGTTTGCAGATTTTTGCCGCATTCGATATAAGTTCTTTCCGTCCACTCAATCAGATTGCTGGCAATACGGTTACCCTCCATATCAACAATGCCACCCAGTCGATACCATTCTTCACCCGTTTTGGCCAAACGCACGGGATAATCGGGATTGAGCGATTGCAGTTTGGAGAGTAATAATTCATCATCCGGGCCGGGCAGGGTGTGCTTGCAGATTTTTGCAAGTTGTTGTCCATCCAGTTGAAAAGGTTGATCAGCCATATTATGCTTCCGGTTTTTTGTTCCCATGCGCCTGATTGGCGTGGCTAATTAATCGTTCCTGCACCGCCGCCCTCACATCAGGTTCAGGATCATCAAGCAGGTTGATTAATGCCTCGGGTGCAACTCGCTGAACAGCGGTATAGCGCACCACCCAATCGGGGTCTGTTAATAGCGCAACGGCATCTTCAGGACTCATGCGTTCAGCGATGATGCGTCTGACTTCAGGCGCATCATCATGCGCCATTAACCCAAGACTAACCTCGGGCAAACGTTCGGCAACCACTTTTCTGACTTCGGCATCTTTATCGCGAATAAGTCGAAACAAGCGGCCTGTCGGCAGTCGTCTGGCAACCGTTAATCTGACAATGTAGTCCGGGTCAGTCGCCAGTTTTTCCAAGTCCTCCAGGGCAATGCGATCAGCCACGGTCATGCGCACTTCCCGATCAGGATCATCAAGCAGTTGAGGCAACTGAGATTGCGGCAGGCGATAGGCAACCGCGCGTCTCACCACTTCATCCTCATCATGAATCAGCTCCGTTAATGATTTTTGTGGTGCATAACGGACGGCAATGGCTCGCCTTTCCCAAAAACTATCGTGCAGGTAGCGTTCGGCGTAGTTGGGGTTAACCCGAAAAAAGCGGTCAATCTGTCGGCCGCTTTCTACGGATACGCAGGTATCACCGGGCATACAGCGCCCCATGAGCAGGGTTTTGCCACGAAAAAGACATAAACTGCAATCAGCAACAGGAACGCTAACAGGGCTTTCACGACCAGGCATGGGAGGTTCCGTTTAGTCAGGGTAAGTTTCAGCAACGACAATACCGGTTGCCGTATCGTAATTATTGGTCAGACACAAGCAATGTTCCCGGCCGTCAATTAAATAAAGATTGAAGTCTTTATGTTCCATGACAGGCGTATTATTGGGCAGGTCATCATCCATGCAATAAGTAAAATGAATGGGTTGATAGTGCTGCCTTAACGCCGAAATCGTGGTTTCATCAAGCCCCAATGTCTTGATTTTTTCCGCTATTTCGTTAACTTGGCTGGTGGTAATCATCCGGTTGCTTCCCGTTCAAATCTAAATCGATCGATGGCATCAATACCCATGACTTTAGCGAGCCAGGGCGGTGGTGTACCTGAAATAACGGTTTGTAGTTGATTAATGATGTCGGTAATGGCTTCAGTACCCGACAGTTTCATCGGATGGATGCCCAGTTTGACGATTTTTGCAGCGGCAGGCCCACCGACTGAGGCCATATAAATGACCTGACAATCCTGAATCAGCTCGGCCCGGTACTTGTTTTTATCTTCCATATCCAGACCCTCCAAACTATTCGTTGAACGGATGTCGATTAAACGGGTTTCATCAGCGGCAACCTGGTAGATCAAAAATTGACTACAGGAGCCAAAATGACCATCGACATTGATGGCATCATTACTGGCGCAGGCAATACGAACCGATCCCGGCATATCGCCTTCTACATAGTTATCAATATCCGGTTTTTGTGTGTCACCGGTCTCAATACTGTGTTTAAGAATATGCAAAGCCTTTTTTAACAAAGCGTCATCAATGTTTGAAAATTCTCCTGCCTGAGCAGTCTTGAGGGTTTTCAGGTTGATACTGCCAATTTTATCTTCTGTTATGGGCAAGCTGACGCAGTCGGTCAGCACGGTAAACAGACGTTTGGCATCGGTATCGGGTAAGGCACGAGCGGCCAGCCCGATACGTAAAGCCAGATCTCTTAATAATATGTCCTGGCTGCTCATGGGATTATGCCTCTAATGGCAGTATGCAATTATCAATGGGGCATACTTTGACGCATTGAGGTATGTCAAAATCCCCTTCACATTCGGTACACGATTTTTTATCAATTTTAAAGACGATAGCACCTTCGGTAATGGAGTCGGTCGGACACACCGGCAGACAGTCACCACATGAAATACAATCTGCTTCAACAATATATAAGGCCATGATTATTCTCCTGAATCTATGCGTTTTGCGCGTAAGGTAACGGGGAAGTCGGGCTGTGCATTGACGGGTTCAAAGTAATATTTTGAACCATCACTGAGTAAAACTTCACCACCCCATTTTTCGGGGCTGTCGAATTCAACGGATTCTGCTACTTCTTCCAAATCTTTTTTGGGTACGTAGAAAATTAATTTGCCTTCGGTATTTTTTTTCAACATGACACTAGGCATTGAGATCTCCGTTATGCGCATTTAAAATTGTGGGGCAAGTAAAGTCGTCTACATACACATCAACTTAAAGATATTAATTCACCACGAAGACACGAAGTTCACGAAGAAAAACC
>JBAXTQ010000300.1:0-3988 GCA_037130115.1 Methylococcaceae bacterium | reverse complement strand
CGCTCCTTTCGGCCTAAAGGCCGAGGTCTTAAACCAGCAAGGAAGATTGATAAATTTTAACAGAGGGTGTGTATAGAATTAGTGCCAGAATCCAACAAAATCAGTTCATACATCCTTGGTTATAACCGGGCAATTATTGCATAACTTTACCATTACACACTTAAACTGCGGATAGCATGCCCTACTGCTCCTTCTCCAAAGGCATAGGTATCTACACAAGTATCAGCTTCTTCTCCCTTGAGGGAGAAAGTTGGGATGAGGGGGAATATAACTGCTTGATTTTATTCTCCTCACCCCAGCCCTCTCCAGCAGGAGAGGGAGCTTGATGGTTTACAACTCATTGTTTTTATTATGAGTAAAAGTTCTGTAGATACCTATGCAATAAAGCCGGTGAAACCGATCAAGTTGCGTAGCTTAATAAACACCTTAGAGCGCAGACCAAAAATTTTGTTAAAAGTCAGCAAGATTTTAAAAGTGCCGATAAACCATTAAAATGGCGATCATTTTGGAAATATTGTTTTGTTAAGTCATTGGGAATCGATTTTATGAATGAAATGGTTGCTCAATGCCAAAGCAAAAGATCGTTAACCACCCCCGAACAATTACCTGATGCTTTGCAGTAAGGTAAAACTGCCAGCTCTGTCTCGTGTTAAGTTGATAGCCGTAACTTTAACGCACGGATTTCAGCCAGGGTCGGACACCTCTTTTTGTGCCAGACATTTTCGCGTTGGAACACACGAATGGCATTGAGGAAATTACTCGATATTTTGATTTTTACCGTTGAATGTTGGGCAACGAAAAGCTGTTGCCCATCTACATGACTCGTTCCCAAGCTCCAGCTCTCATCGTTATACACAAGCATTCAAGTAACCGTCATACTCGCCGGGAAGCGGGTATCCAGTGCCAGGGATGGTAATTTGTGTACGTCCATGTAGCCTGGATTCCGGCAGTCCATGCCGGAATGACGGGCATTGTGACATTTGTGTATAACGACGAGAGCCGGAGCTTGCGAACTGGAACAAAAAACCGGAGTGCAATCGCTTCAGCTATTGCCTGTAAAAAAACTAAAGCAGTTTTTACTCCAGTTTTATATCTAACTTAACGCAATTGCGGCTTAACCCTTACACACTTTGTAAGGGTTAAGCGTTACACTGCCGCCTCAGTCAGCATAAGATTACCTCTGGCAAATCAGTCATTGGTCTTTATAGCGGGTTATCATGTTAAAGGTAGCGTTTGAAATTGGTTTTGATCATTACCGGTTTGCTTTGCCCCTGGATATTGCCCGTTTTGGCGACTCGCACCGCCAGCAAATCCGCTATGGCTATCAAGCTGCCAGCCTGCAAAAGGTTACCCAAAAAAAACGGATCGCTATCAAAATAAACTCATCACCCTACGAGATCACGCCTTAACCAAACGCTTGGACGTAACCCTTACCGTTAATGACTTGCGTGACAAGCTACAACAAACCCAAGGTTGTTGCCCCATAACCGGCATTCATTTACCTTTACAGAACACAATGCAACCGATTGGTCAGTGGACAGCGTCGATAATACATGCGGTGTCTGCCTGGATAATAGCGAGATTGTCTCGGTAATAACCAATCAAGCAAAAAGTGACCTGGATTTATCCGGGATTATTAAACAAGCCCTTGGCAAAACCAAAACAGACAGCCTGTTGACGCGTTAATCATTCAGTCCCCCTCTTTAACAAAGAGGGGTTAGGGGAGATTTTTTAAATAAATCCCTCGCAGTCCCAATGTCGTTAAGTTAATCCTGTAAAAGGAGTAAAACCGCTTTAGCTGTTTTAACAGGCAATAGTTAAAGCTATTTCACTCCAGTTATACTCGTTCCCAAGCTGGAGCTCTCATCGTTATACACAAGTATATGAAGAAACCCAAAGCTCGTTATTCCTGCAGGAACCGGAAGCAATTTAACCAGCCCCAATAATACGGTACAATCGGACAACTTTAATGCATTACTTGATAGAGGATACCTAAAATGACTACAAATCTTGCTATTGATGATGATTTAATTAATGAATCGTTAACAGTGGGGCACTTTAAAATCAAGGAAGATGCGGTTGTTACTGCATTAAAAGAATTTATTAATCGCCGTAAACAATTGGAGATTGTAAATTTATTTGGTCAATTTGATCCTGACCTTGATTATGATTATAAGCAAGGGCGACGTTCTTGAAAGTATTGGTCGATACCTGTATCTGGTCACATGCACTCAGATCAAAGAAGCCGGAGTTTTTACTCGAGCCCAAGCTCCAGCTGGGGAACCAGAAGAAAAGATGTGCCCAACCCACATGATTTTTTGGTATTTGGCGAATCATTTTGCTATTTAGTGCCCCATATTAAGTTGGTAGCCGTGGTCTAAACCCTGTTTTTAACCCGCTTTAAATTGGCGATTGTGTTGTCAGCAATGAATCCGAGGTAAGTTTTTGCAACCCCACTACTGTTTGTAAGCGTTTGTCTTGAGTGATAAAAAAATCTGCATTATGATTTAGTGCAGTCGCCACATGAATTGCATCCGCCAAAGCCGTTTTTTGTTTTGAACGTAGCAAAGCAGCAGTGGTTAAGACCTTTCTATCAATTGGATATACAGAAAGATCAGCTCTATTACTAATCATTTCTTCGTATAATTCGACTAATGGCAAATTGTTTTTGTATGCGCCCACTAATGCTTCTGCCAAAGTTAATTCGCTAGTAATGGCAATAATTTGCTTTGCAACCGCCATTTCAAACAATTTTGTAACAGTGGCAAAATAAGCCTGCATGTCTTGAGTGGGTTCTAATGCATAAATGAACAGATTGACATCAAAATAAATTCGCTTGCCTGCAATGTGCTGCAAATAATCAGACATCCCAAAGCTCACGGTTACCATCAACAAATGCATCAATTTCTTCAATTGAAGAGAAACGGCTGTGCATTTTACCTGCGCCCAAAAAATCAACCAATGTTTTTGGTTTCATATCATTAACTGAACGTTTAGCGGCTTTTAGCAATTGGTAAAAATCTTCAGGCGATAAAATTACAGCAATTTCTTTTTGCTCATCAGTTACTGAAATAGGCTCGTGCAGCGATTGCATAATTGAAGCATCAAAATAGCGTTTAGCTTCCGCAATGTTCACGGTCTTCATAATGTCTTCTCCATTAATTTCGGTAGTGGTATATTTTCGCCCACTTCTCTTTAGTTTTGGTAGTAGATTATTGAGAAGGGTTCTTCCTTGGAGACTTTGGAGACTTTAACCGCTGCCACGTTATTTCCATTTATGATCTATTTATTATAGTAGCAGAGGCTACATTAACAGTGTCCTGTTAACTAATCCCCCCTATCAACCGGTTTATTTTGACTCGCCAATTATTATACATGGATAGCCCTGCATAGCTGTTTTTACAGATTAATTATTTGGAACCCGCTTTCAAACTGACCGCCTCGCTCCAGGCGAAAGCTAACAGCCAGGTCGTGCACAAGCTTTTCGTGCCCGACATTTTCGCGTTGGAACACACGAATGGCATTGAGGAAATTACTCGATATTTTGATTTTTACCGTTGAATGTTGGGCAACGAAAAGCTGTTGCCCATCTACATGACTCGTTCCCAAGCTCCAGCTCTCATCGTTATACACAAGCATTCAAGTAACCGTCATACTCGCCGGGAAGCGGGTATCCAGTGCCAGGGATGGTAATTTGTGTACGTCCATGTAGCCTGGATTCCGGTAATCCATGCAGGAATGACGGGCTTTGTAATTTTTGTGTATAACGACGAGAGCCGGAGCTTGGGAACCGGAAGCAATTTAACTAGCCCCCATAATACGGTACAATCGGGATTTCTCCAATGCCATTCATACATTTCAACGTGAAAATGTCGGGCACGACTTCCTCGCCATCCAATGCCCTTAAGTTAAGCGCAAGTTGTTTAAAAAACTGGAGTGCAATCGCTTCAGCTATTGCCTGTAAAAAAAGCTAAAGCAGTTTTACTCG
>JBAXTQ010000030.1:0-25634 GCA_037130115.1 Methylococcaceae bacterium | reverse complement strand
GTTAACCGTATTGACAGTTAAGCCTTTTTGCTTGTCCCGTCTAAAGTTGGTAGCCGTTTTTTGTTCAACGTTCGGTATCGATCCGTAACGCTACATAGAACCTCGGTTTTTGACTGTATACATAACCACAGAAAGCTGACAGTCCATTTTTGAGGCGATTTTTGCCGATGCGACAAGATGAAACGATCCGTTCGTCGAGTTATACAAATCAGCCCGCTCAGTTCATTTGACGCCCGCCGGTAGACGAACTAATGAGCGGTACGAAGTTCGTAAAAAATAGGTTTGCTTTATTACGTGTAAGAATATATCTTACACTTTTATTAAAAAAACTGACTAGGGGAACAACATGGCCCAAGCACGAACCCAAACTGTTAGCCTTGGCGAGCACTGGAACAGCCTCATTGAGTCGCTGATCAAGAGTGGACGTTATGCAAGCGTGAGTGAAATTATGCGCGACTCCTTACGCTTGCTTGAAGAAAGAGATGCGAATTCAAAGCTGCAATTTTTACGCACCGCCCTGATTGAAGGCGAAGAGAGTGGCGATGCTGGCGAATTACACATGGAAACAATCAGGCTGGAAGCTAAAAAAGAAGCTGGTTTAGTCTGAAAATGCGCAAAATTCATACTCAGGCGCTCGCAAAACAAGATCTGAAAAATATCTGGCTTTATTCCTTTAAAAACTGGGGAGCGGAACAGGCGGATTGTTACTTTGATGAATTAAATGCCGCATTCGCTTTAATCACTGAAAATCCGGAATTGGGATTTGCCTGTGATTACATCCGAGAAGGGTACAGGCAATTTCACATCAATCGTCATTTAGTTTTTTATCGTGTTACAGCAACCAAAATTCACATTGTGCGAGTGCTACATGACAGTATGAATTACACAGCGCATTTATAAAATCCACAGGGTTGGTTAAGCTTTGCCCAATGGGAACGGGATCAGCCATCATGATGGTTCTTCTGGTTCCCAAGCTGGAGCTTGGGAACGAGTACAAAGCCCACGAAAAATCATGGGCTTTTTATAGGGCAGCGACAAAACTATCAGCCTGATAGCACATTATGCAATAAAACTTAAAAACGGAGCGGATATGAATTTACAACCGGATGAATGCGAACAGTTTTACCGTATTTGGTGGTCATTATTAAGCTATGTCAACAAAGAGATGAAGTTGTTTGACGACTTTCCAAGCCAGCCTGGAAATAGCAATATTAAACAGCAAGACGCAGCGGTTATCCGTAATGCCTTGTGGGCATCAGACCGACTGTTGCAAGATTTTATTGACAGCAACCCTAATAATTTATCAGATGCAGATTTGGAATTGGCAGCAACTTGGAAAAATCGTGTTGCCGCTAAATTTTTTATCGTGCGCCATTTGCAAAAATATAGTCTTTTCCTTAATGATTCTGACAAACCGATTGTTTACGGTGTCATCGGCATAATCTCGCCAATCGCCGAAATACTGCCTTACGAACCGCCAATAATGGTGGATGCGGTTTTGCTGCCTTTTGGTAATAAAATCATTTTTGACAGCCTGCTTAATTCCTATCCAATTAGATTTGGTGGCGGCATCCGCAAGAATCTAAACAATCAGTTGCGTCACGCCAAAGAATTACGAGGGGTCATTACCTCGTTAGATGCCACGGATCAAAACCAAGCTATTATCAACGGCAATCAACAAATACTGATCGCGTTTTACAAATGGTTGGCTAAAGAAGGATTGAGTGCAAAAATGCAACACGAGCACCATGCCAACGTAAGAGTATTTGTTGACGATAGCTTGTCATCGGCTATGCCGCCACGTTCGTTGCTAAGTATTAAGGTTACCGACTTGGATGCCTATTTTAGTGCCTGCGATAACAAAGCCAATCGGGTTAGTTTCAAGCGCCTGGTCAAATTCCTGTGCGACTCAGGCAGAATTTCTTGGGAAGAGACAAAAAGGATGGAACAGTTTTTGAAGCTCCAGTAACTCTATTGTTGTAATTATTCAGTCCCCCTCTTTGAAAAAGAGGGGTTAGGGGAGATTTTATTAAATAAATCTCCCTCGGCCCCCTCGCTATGCTCTCCCCCTTTGTCCATAGGTATCTACACAAATCATATAGCCGTCATTCCGGCAGGGATTGCCGGAATCCAAGGCACAGGGATGTGAAAAATCAGATAAAAAGCAGCTCCATATAGCTAAAAATTGGTTTGCGTAATTCAATATTGCCATCCATGGCATCTGGATCCCGGCAATCCCTGCCGGGATGACGAGCTGTGTAGATACCTATGCCCTTTGTCAAAGGGGGGCTTGAACAACTATCTATTGTTGGTGTTTTATTTTTCCCGATTTCACCCACTCCTGCGATAGTGGGGGTTCCATTAATGGAGCATCTTGACCGGTCTTGTACCACCCCGGTCTACTTACGCGCAACTCTGGATAAAATACTGCAAAATCGCTGGCATGCGGTAGCATTTCTTTTACCGAGCTTTCTTGTTGTTGAGCCTGCCGCCATGAGCTTTTTTCTATCGTTCCTATAATCAGATATTTACTCCCCACCGTCTCAGGCTCTTTTTGGCTAAACAGACTGGTTAATAAATGCTCAATTTCATGTTTATGCGCTATCAGCAAATCACATGATTTGCAATAACGACAGGTGTAATTCAGCGCAATCAAATGCATCTGACTAACATGAATCAACAGAGGAATTTTTCGTTGTCCAGTTTTTCGTTCACACACGGGGCAGCTTGAGATACGCATATCCGGGTATGGATTGATAACAAAACTATACTTGGGGGGCAATTTGCCAAACTGAGGCTTGTTATTTTTTATCATATTCAATCATTAATTCTAGTACTTGATTAGGTGTTTTATCATCATCTGGTTCTAGTGTAGCGTCAAGAGATAAGCCTGCCGAAACAAGACACAATTTAAGTTTTTCTGAATCTCCATCCTCGCTAGTCAGCATTGAATATTTCCGCACTAAACCATGCAATGTAGTCCTTCGAGTTGAGTTTCGCTGATGCGCGGATCATACGATGTCGCCAGTTAGAACCCACGCAGCGAGCACATACAAATCGCCGGGGAAATTAATCGAGATGTCTCGCAATTCAGATAAGCGAACATGCTTTTTCAATTTAGGTACCTTCTCAGTTTATTAATCGTGTTGTGTTTTGTCGTTCGCTTAATGGATTTCTGGGACAACACCCTAAATTATTTGTAAGTATTCACCTCCTTTGAAAAAGGGGGATAGAGGGGGATTTATCTAATAAAATCTCCCCTAACCCCTCTTTTTCAAAGAGGGGGGACTGAATAATTACAATTATTTTATATATCTCATTTGATGACACTCCAAACTACTTGCTTAGCTTGCCATCCAAATAATCACGTATTAATAGTTTATTGTCTTTTGGAGAATAATCTTTCATGTATTCAATGACTTTTACTTCAGATTGCACTTCTGAAAAAATTAAACCCTTGGCTATGGTTTTCTTAAATATTTCTTTATTAATAATGGCCGGCTCATAGTTGGGATTCAAGGCTATGGCTTTGTCGAAAGCCTCTATTGCCTTCTTTTCTTCGTTTAAATGCGCATAACAAAGCGCCATATTGCCAAAAGCTTGTGGTGCTGTCGGGTTGATTTTGATGGCTTCTTTGTAAAAGACAATCGCTTTTTCCCATTGTCCACCCTGCATTAACTCAAAAGCAGCATTAAACTTTTTTAGGGCTTCAATATATTGATCTAAGTCAAGACCTTCTTCTTTATGAGCTAACTGCTTTAAATCATTTAAAAATTGTTTTGCCATCAAAACAACTTCGTCATCATCGGCTTGAGCAAATTCGATGACCTTACGTAGCGAAAAAACCAGTTCTAAAACATTCATTGTTTTCTGTGCAACAAGGGCTCTATTAAACCAACAGTCAACAAAATAGGGATATATTGCTATTGATTTATCGAAACATGCCATTGCTTCATCATATTGCTCTTTAAAGCAATAGATGGTTCCCATAGCAAAATGAATGGTGTATAAATCCGCGTTTTCTTTCATTAATGAGCGTATAAGCGACTCGCCCTTTGCAATATTACCGGCTTCAACCATCCTTAAAGCACGATCAATTTGATCATCAACCTCTGGTGCCATGCGAAAGGTAAAATGCTGAGGTGATTTCTTGGTTTTTTCAATGGCTTTTTCAACGGCAAACTTCTGTGAGTCTTTATAGTATGAACAGCCATCACATTCCGAATTGCGGATTTCAGCACAACACCGAGGACAAATGAGCGTCATGTCCTTTAATAAGCAGCCCCGTTTACCCTTTACAGTGGAGCAAATAATACATTTTTGTTTCATAGTCACTTCTGTTGTTTATCTAAATTTTTGATATTTTATACGTTCCCATCGCTAAATATCAATACCTACAGGACACGACACTTTCTTTCTTCGTGTCCTTCGTGTCTTCGTGGTGAAAGCATTTAAGATTTTTGCAGATTTGCCTGGCGATACTACAAGGCACTATTTAACATTCCAATATTTACTTTCCGTATCACGCAGTGACTGCACTTGCCATAAGCCATCCTTTACGCCAAGCGATATAGCGCCACTGTCGGCGCTATTTAACCATTGCGCTTTTATTTGCTGATAACGATCCAAAACTTCCTGATGAGGATGGCCAAATTGATTACGATAGCCGGTGGAAATTAACACATAGTCAGGTTGAACCGCTTGCAGAAACTCAAAAGTGGATGAAGTCTTGCTGCCATGATGGGGAGCGATTAATATCTTTGCTTTTAATTGGTTGCCATAAGTCTTAACCAGCCACGATTCTGCCGCCGTCTCTATGTCACTGGTCAACAATACGGCACCTTGTTCAGATTCAATTTTTAGCACACAGGAATTATCGTTATCCGAAACAAGCGGGTGCTGCGGTGACAATAGCGTAAATTTGACGTTGTCCCATGCCCAGGCTTGCCCCGCCTCGCACATTAGCGGCGAATAATCGCTTAACTGTTGCGGAGCACTGGTGAGTACCTGCGCTGTCGGCATACCCTGCATTAACGATAGCGCACCGCCAATATGATCATTGTCACCGTGACTAATAACCAGCTTGTCTATTTTATCGGCACCTTGCCGCCTTAAAAAAGGCAAGACGACGCTTCGTCCCATATCACTTTCGGCGGAAAATTTGGCACCGGTATCATAAACCAGCCAATGATTTTCAGTTTGCACAACGACCGACAAGCCTTGTCCGACATCCAACAGGGTCATGTTGATGCTGCCTGCTTTGGGTTTATTGACCTGCGTAAAAACCAACGGCAACAACATGACCCAACTTAACCATCGTGCCGGCATACCACGCGGTGCGAGTAATAGTAAAACACCCGGTAGTGCAAACATTAAGGCCCAGACTGAAGGCTGCGCATGGCTGATGGTTGCCAACGGCAATTCTGCAAGACGCACTAACAGCCACCATAAGCCTTGCAATGCACTATCAACGACCATAAACAACTTGCTTGCCAATAGCGGAAAACCAAACATCACTACGACGGCCAGCAACGACAAGGGTACTGCCAATAAACTGATAACGGGAACCGCAATAAAATTAGCCAGCGGTGAAATAAGGGAAACCTGTTGAAAAAAGAACAGTAACAACGGCGACAAGCCCACCGAGGTTGCCCAGTTGATTTTTATCATCTCAAGTAGGTAACCGGATTTACCCAAGCGTCCGGCCACCACATAAATAATCAGGCTTACCGCGAGAAAGGACAGCCAAAAGCCGACTGCCAATACCGCCAAAGGATCATAGACCAACACCGCAAACAAGGCAACGGCCAGCGTGTTAAAGGGGCGGGTATTTCGCTGAAGAATAATAGCCAGCATAACGACCGCCAGCATGATCACCGCCCGTTGCGCCGGCACTGAAAACCCCGCCAAACCAGCATAAAAAACGGCAACCCACATCGCGGCAACTGCGGCAACCCGTTGCGGCGACCACCTTAATAATCCCGTCCAGGCCCACACTTTAAGCACCAAAAAATAAGCCAAGCCAGCAAGCAGAGCCACATGCGAGCCGGAAATAACCACCAGATGCGTCGTTCCGGTTTTACGAAAAACGTCCCACTGCTTTTGCGTGATACCGTTACCATCACCAATCGTCAATGCTTGAATCAGTCCGAGACTGGGACTGTCGCTCAATAGAAATGACAGTCGATCGGTGATACGTTGCCGCCAAACGGAAATATTGGTCCAGGCAGAATCACGTCCCAGTAAAACCGGTTTTGAATCGGGACGCACATAGCCCGCTGCGCCAACGCCCTGGGTAAATAACCAGCGTTCATAATCAAAGCCGCCAGGATTTAAGGTGCCATGAGGACGTTTTAGCTTAACCGTAAAAGACCAATATTGTCCCGCCTTGATGGCTTGATCAGGATAATACCAGCTTAATCTTAATTTGGAAGGCAGCTTTTGAGCGGACTCTGTGACCCTAAAATCAAAGCGTGTTTGTCTTTCGTCCTGCTCAGGCAAATCGACAATAAGTCCTTTAACGGGAATATTAATGCCCTCCAAAGATTCCGGCAAACGGTCGGATAATCTGACCATGGCAAACACGATGGCCCACAAGATACCCGTTACAAAAAACAGCCACCGCCAATACCGCAACCATGCCATAATGCCGGCAGAAACAATAACAACTATTAGCCACTGATTTCCCGGCAATGCCGAAAACTGCTGGACGACTAAAAGTCCGGACAGAAATGACAGGGCAGAAACAATCATTTAACTCCTTGGCGTTTTTGAGGCTGACAAAAACCTGATAAACTGTACTTATTCAGTCCCCCTCTTTGAAAAAGAGGGGTTAGGGGAGATTTTATTAGATAAATCCCCCTCATTCCCCCTTTTTCAAAGGGGGAGGTGAATACTTACGATAAACTAGCTCGTAAACAACTTTGACTTTAAAAAAACGATGGCCAAAAAACTGTTACAAAACCTGTTACATAAGTTTATACCTGACCATGATGTAATTAAACAGCACAAAAATCTTCAGTTTCTGGGTGATAAACTGCATGACCCCAATCTCTGGCATTTAAATCGACGCTCGGTGTCTATGGCTTTTGCGGTGGGTCTTTTTTGCGCCTGGATTCCGACCCCGGGACAAATGGCGCTTGCCGCGCTAGGTGCATTTTATTTCCGGGGCAACTTGCCGGTTTCCATCGCACTGGTTTGGATAACCAATCCGGTCACTATGCCGCCACTCTTTTATTTTGCTTATCGGGTTGGGCTGACGGTGCTGAATCTACCATCGGCATCTTTTTCACTGGATGCAGTATTATCCGGCGATATTTTGTTGCCGTTTCTGACTGGCTGTTTGCTTATCGGTGTGATTTGCTCTACCGTAGGCTATTTTGGAATTAACTATTTCTGGCATTATCATGTTGCCAAAAAATGGATCACCAGAAAGCATACTCGCCAGCATCCATCTTCCAGCAAGAATCCGTTCAAAGCCGTTGGTTACCATAAACCGTAAATCTTAAAAAATTCTCACCACGAAGACACGAAGGACACGAAGAAAAAAATTTTAAAAGCCTGTCCGGTTTAGCTGATTTCTTTCAAAATACGATCTTTGGGTAATAATGAACGTGCATCAATAACTTGACCATTTATATCCACTCACCCAGCCCTCTCCTGGTGGGCATAGGTATCTACACAAGTCGTCATCCCGGCAGGGATTGCCGGGATCCAGATGCCATGGATGGCAATCCTTGATATTTACATGTCTTTTGGTCGTCATAAATACACATTTAGTTGTATTTTTTACATCCATGTAGCCTGGATTCCGGCAATCCCTGCCGGAATGACGTCGATTTTATTTGTGTAGGTACCCTATGCCCGGCGGGAGAGGGAGCAAAATGCCTGATTTATTTCATGCGCATTCCTAAGAAGTACATAAACCCTGTAACTTGCTGAATATCAGGTAAATCACAAAAAACTTTAAAGAGCCTCGCCACGAAGACACGAAAAAAGCCCCAATTTTTTCTTCGTGTCCTTCGTGTCTTCGTGGTGAATAAAATTATGGCTAATAAAATTAATTTAGCCAACAATCAATCCGTCTTCCATGTGTAAAACCTTGCCCATACGCGCTGCCAACTCATGATCATGAGTCACTACCAAAAAGCTGACATTAAGTTCCTGATTTAACTCCAGCATTAACTGGTAAACCTGATCAGCCGTTTTACTGTCAAGATTACCGGTAGGTTCGTCAGCCAAAATTAAACTCGGCTTGTTAATTAAGGCCCTCGCTACGGCAGCACGCTGCCTTTCGCCACCGGATAATTCTCCCGGTTTATGTTCGACGCGATGACCCAAACCTACGCGCTGCAATAACTCACTAGCACGAACACGCGCCTGCTTAACTGACTCACCGCCTATCAACAAGGGCATCGCCACATTTTCAAGAACGGTAAACTCACCTAACAGATGATGCGACTGATAAATAAAACCTAAGGATTTATTTCTTAATTTAGCCAACTTGGCAGCACTGACTTGATTGATATTAACGCCATCCAATACAACCTCGCCGCCACTGGCTTTTTCCAGTCCACCCAAAAGATGCAGCAAGGTACTTTTACCGGAACCTGAGGCACCCATAATGGCAACACGCTCGCCTTTGCCAATATTTAAATCAACGCCTCTCAAGACCTCAACATTCAACCCGCCCTGATCATAACGCTTGGTCAGTTGGTGACAATGCAAAATACTGGTTTTATTCATATCTAAGGACTTCCGCCGGGTTTATTCTGGAGGCCTGCCAGGCAGGATAAATCGTCGCCAATAAAGATAGAAAAAAAGCCATACCGGCTATCGCGTAAACATCCGACCAGACTAACTTGGAAGGCAGCTCACTGATGTAATAAACATCAGCCGCCATAAACTGAACCTGAAATAATTTTTCAATGGCCGGCACAATGGTTTCAACATTTAACGCCAATGCTATGCCGCCTAATGTACCCAGGGCTGTGCCGACTATTCCGATAATGGAGCCTAACACCATAAAAATTCCCATCACTGAACCCGATGTCAGTCCCTGGGTTTTTAGAATGGCAATATCACCGCGTTTATCGGTAACCACCATCACTAATGTGGAAACAATATTAAAAGCCGCTACCGCCACTATCAACAACAAGATAATAAACATCACCCGCTTTTCAGTTTGAATAGCCCTAAAGAAATTACTGTGCGCCAGTGTCCAATCGCTCACCTGATATTCATTATAAAGCGCCGCTGCCAAGGCATGGGTAATTTGCGGGGCATTAAACAAATCATCCAGTTTGATGCGCAAACCTGATACTGCACCCTCCAAACGAAATAACTTGGCCGCATCCTCAATATTAATCAGGGCCATGTTACGATCATACTCATACATGCCGACCTGAAAAATACCCACCACCGTAAAGCGCCGCATTCTGGGCACAATACCCGCCGGTGTCGAATTAATTTGCGGACTGATGACGGTGATTTTGTCACCCATTGTCACGCCCAAATAATTGGCCAGCTCCACCCCTAAAACAATACCGTATTGACCGGAAACCAGATCAGCAAGCTGACCTGTTTTCATCTTATCGGCCACTTCTGAAACTCTGGCCTCATAATCCGGCTGTATTCCGTTCAGCATAGTTCCGCTGACACGCCGGTCGGCATTAATCATCACCTGCCCACTGATAAAAGGCGCTGCACCCTGTACATGCGGATAATCTTTTAGTTTCTGGTCCAGTTCACGCCAGTTATCCAACTGCCCGTAGCGCCCGGTGACCGTAGCATGAGAGGTCATTCCCAGAATCCGCTCGCGTAATTCGGCTTCAAAACCATTCATCACAGACAAAACCGTAATCAGCGCGGTAACGCCCAAAGCAATACCCATAACTGAAGTTAAGGTAATAAAAGAAATAAACTGGGTTCGACGTTTAGCCCGCGTGTAGCGCAAGCCAATATAAAAAATAAGAGGTTTAAACATGAAGTTTACAAGTTAAAGAAAAAAATCAGGAGTTCTTGCACTGAGGGCAAAATCCATATAAATAAAGGCCATGATCAGTGAGTTCATAACCCAGTTTTTGGGCAATTTCTTTTTGCCTCGCCTCGATAAGCTCATCAGTAAACTCATCTACTTTGCCGCACTTCATACAAAGAATATGGTCATGGTGATCACCCTTCGCCAATTCAAAAATTGAATTACCCCCCTCAAACTGATGTCGGGTCACCAGTCCTGCGGCTTCAAACTGGGTTAAAACGCGATAAACCGTGGCCAAGCCGATTTCTTCATCTTCACTCAGCAAAATTTTATACACTTTTTCAGCGGTTAAATGATGCTCATTAGTCTGTTTTTCTAAAATTTGTAGAATCTTGACCCGAGGTAAAGTAACCTTCAGACCCGCATTCCTTAAATCATGTGTTTCCAACATTAATCTCCAGTTAAAAGACCGGGCAGGCGGTTAAGTACAAAATAGTGCCTATTGTAGCCTTTTTAAAGAGTAAGAGCGTGACAGTTTTATAGGATATAATATTTAACATCCTGTATGATTTAATATTTTACCACTTCCGCAGCCTCAAATGAGAAAGTCGCTTTATTATTTAAGTTTATTGACAAGCTTCACACTCGTCTCTTGTTCAACCATCCTTAACCATTTACCCGGTGTTTATACGCTGGAAATTCAACAAGGCAATATTATCGATCAAGCCATGATTGACCAACTCCGACCCGCCATGAACAAGCGCCAGGTAGTTTATATCATGGGCTCGCCCATGCTGGATGATGTTTTCCATAAAAATCGCTGGGATTATCTGTATTCCAATCAACCTGGCGGTGAAGACAGAGTGCAAAAACAAGTTTCACTATTTTTTGAAAATGATCAAATAGTCAGCATTCAGGGGGATTTAAGACCGGGAGCCACGCCTGTGATTAAACCATCCATCGAAACAACCGTTGTTGTACCCAAACGTGATCTTGACAGAACCTTATGGGAAAAAATCACCGGCCTGTTTGGCTATGATGGCGTTAGTGACGCCCCTAAAACGGTTAAAGCGGATCCTAAACCATCAGCGGTATCAGATAAACTGCCACTTTAACAACGAGAGCCAAATTAGGAATGGGTTAATTTGGTTTCCTGTGCAGGGTATGAAACTAAAAAACAGTGCGCACAAAAAGCATGAAAAACATCGGTGATGTCGGGCTGTAGATTGCTGTTTACATAGACATAAAGTAAGACATTTCACCACGAAGACACGAAGAACACGAAGATTTTGCTTTGGTTTTTCTTCGTGAACTTCGTGTCTTCGTGGTGAATTAATATCTTTAAGTATTACCCAATATTGCCAAGCCGCTTAACGCCCAACAAGGCAATCAATCCACTACCAAACAACCAGATAGCTGCGGGTACTGGCACGGGTGACATATTAGCAACATCACCTACATGAACAGCCCATACGTAAAACCGGGAATCTTTGGGACTGATAGACTGATTACCATCTTTGATAACAAAGCTCAACGCTTCAGTAAGAGAGCTCTCTGTACCTGACCAATAATCCAAATCCTGGATATTAATAACGCCATTAGTAGCGGCTCCCGCCAAGTCTACATCAAACAGATGCTCCATCTCGCTAGTGATTTGATTTACCCCCCCTATCGTGGACAAGCCGGGCAAACGCCAGCCACTGTCACCACCAACGACTAAATTATCTGCCCAAGCGACAGCCTCATCCCAAGTCATTTTACCATCCGCACTGTAGCCACTGGTTTGAGCCAAGTTAGCATCCGCAGACCAGGTGATCTTCTGGGTGTCGTCGTAAACCAGACCGCCGCCCCGATCAAAGAGTGCTGCTTGTGCACCTGTGCCAAAACTAATGCCCAAGGCTAATGTTGCCAAAAATTTCGTTTTCATGAGTTACCTGCTGTGAATTGAATTAAGAAAGAGAGTGCTGATTGACACGCTGGAATAATCCTTACTGCGGCACTTATATAGACCACTAATTCTTTTATTTTTAGCTATTTCTAAAATTTGACGCACCGACATTGTACCTTATAAACTGCAATAAACTGCAATAATCTGCAATAAGCTACAATAAACATATAAAAAATTAGATAAGGCAATTTTTAGTTGGGCAACTCGCAATAAATAAGCCCCTACTTTATAGTCCTCCACACTCTTCGGGACTAAGCTTTGTGCCCGCTAAGGCTTCGCTATAGCGTAGGCATGGCGTGCTCCTAAAGGAATCATTAAAATAGTGAAGCTTTAGAATCAGGCAACGATTGGGGGGTATTTATTGCGAGTCACTCAACACGGCAATTAGAATATCATACATAAGCAACAAGACATATTGATTATATCGAATTTATTGCTTATAGTTTTTTATCACCAGTTAAGTAACGCCTCAAATCGCGACGAGGGCATCGCTCCTACGAAGTACAACGGTGTACCCCCTTTGCCAAAACAGCGATCAGTAGTAGGGTGCCGCATCGCGCACCTAAAACCGCATCCACTAAATTTGCACCACAATCTATTATTGTTTTCTACCGGTAGCGTAATTAGGACTCTTGCTCTGGAATGGTTGTGATGCGTGATGCACACCCTCAGCTAGACAGTAGTATTGCGAAACTTGGCGGGTGTTATTTATTGCGAGTTGCCTAAGGCGATTTTTAGTTGGTTAAAAAATCGCCTTAGGATGCTGACCGGAACAGGAGAAGTCAAAAACTATCTATAACTCCAGCCATGATGAGCAAACACTACTGAAAAGTGCTCATCCTTTCGCAGCTCTATGCCGCCTGGCTTCTTTAGGATCATGAATTAAAGACCGATAGATCTCTACTCTATCGGCCTGTTTTAGTGACTGGTCAAGCTTGCAAACACTGCCAAAAATACCGGCGTTTAAATTCGTCGCCTCTATTTCCGGAAAACGGCTCAACAGCCCTGACGCCTGTATCGCCTGTTCAACGGTTGCGCCCGAAGGCAGGTTTAGGGTGACAAGCACTTGTTGCTCCGGATTGGCGTAAGCCACTTCTACATCAATCATCGCTTCATCCATAAACTTGCTTGGCTCGACTGGTAAAAGAACTCACCATGGTATTGCATATCTGGTTAAAGACCACACCGAAGGCAAGACTGGCTAACATACCCGACATTTCAAATTCCAGATCCAGAGAAATCTTGCTGGCATCTTCACGCAAGGGCATAAAATTCCAGACGCCTTCCAGGTAAGAAAAAGGCCCATCCAGCAAAGATACGGTTATCTTGCCGCCTTTATCAATCTTGTTTCTGGTTGAAAACGCTTTTTTAAAGCCGCCTTTGGAAATCAGTAACTCTGCCTCAACAATATCGTCTTCGCGCTTGATAATCCGGCTGCCACTGCACCAGGGCAAAAATAGCGGATAATCTTCAATGTTGTTAACCAGATCAAACATCTGCTGTGCAGAAAACTTAACCAAGGCACTTTTTTCAATAACGGTCATTTAAAGCACTCCGATAACGTGCAGAAAGACAAAAAACACAGCGGCTGGCGCGACATAGCTGATTAATAGCTTCCAGACTGAATAGGCCATACCCACTGGCATGTTAAGCTCTGCTTCGCTATGTTGCCTGTGCATAATCCAGCCGGCAAATATTGCGATACAAAAACCGCCAACGGGCAGCATTAAATTAGCGGTTAAGTAATCCAGTAACTGAAAAATACTCCGGTCAAAAATTTTAACATTTGACCAGACATTAAAAGAAAATACCGTACCCAAACCCAGCAACCAGGTCGCCAATCCCGACCAAACACAGGCTTTTTCGCGACTGAAGCCTTTACTTTCAACCAGCCACGCAACGGCTGGCTCAATCAGCGAAATGGAAGAGGTTAAGGCCGCAATGGCCAGCATCACAAAAAACAAGATGCCCATCAACCAGCCGCCGGTCATGGCACCAAAAGCAATTGGCAAGGTTTGAAAAATAAGTCCGGGGCCGGAATCAGGATGTAAATTATTGGCAAAAACAATAGGAAAAATAGCAATACCCGCCAATAAAGCCACGACCGTGTCAGCACCTGCGATCAAAATCGCGGTTTTGGCAATCGATACGCCTTTAGGTAAATAAGAACCGTAAACCATAATGGCACCCATGCCCAAGCTGAGCGTAAAAAAGGCATGTCCCATCGCGGTTAATACCGAACTACTGGTTAGTTTGCTAAAATCAGGCACGAATAAAAAATGCAGTCCTTGAAAATAACTCCCCGTGGTCATTGCATAACCCACCAACAAAAGCAATAACACAAACAAACTCGGCATTAACAACTGCACCGCTTTTTCCAAACCTTTGTTAACGCCACGCACGACAATCAGCATGGTTGCCAGCATGAATAAAGAATGCCAGAAAATAAGTTGTACCGGACTGCCAACAAAATCATCAAAAATTCCTTTTATCGCCGCAGCATCGGCATCAAAAAAACTGCCCGTAAAAGCCTTTAGGATGTAAGCTGAAGCCCAGCCGGCAATAACGCTGTAATACGACAGGATTAATAAACCGGCGATAATGCCCATCCAGCCTAAATAATGCCAGTTTTTATCGGCACCCGCTTCTTCAGTCAACAGCTCCATTGTTTCAACGGGATTGCGTTGACTGCGGCGTCCAAGCATGGTTTCGGCAATCATGATAGGAATGCCAATCAGCAATACGCACAGGAGATAAACGATAACAAATGCACCGCCACCATTTTCTCCGGTAATATAGGGAAACTTCCAAATATTACCCAAACCAACCGCAGAACCGGTTGCTGCCAGAATAAATGCAAAACGTGATGACCATGCACCATGAACTGTTTTTTTTGTGTCCATCATTTTTGAGCGCCCATTAAAAACTCACCTTATTAGTAATATCGAGTAAAATAACAAAAATATTCCTTTTAGTCAGTTTTAAATCATAATCTGCAAACTATGGCCGATAAAAATCCCAAAAAAAATAAAACCCAGCAAAATGCAACGATTGCCGTTAATCGCCAAGCCAAGCATGAATATTTTATTGAAGAGCGCTTTGAAGCAGGAATTGTTTTAGAAGGCTGGGAAGTTAAAAGCCTTAGAGATGGCCGCGTTCAGCTTAAAGAAAGTTATGTGGTACTAAGGCGCGGTGAAGCCTGGTTGTCCGGCGCTCATATTTCTGCGCTACTGTCGGCATCAACGCATATTAAGCCGGATGCTATCCGCTCTAAAAAATTATTACTGAACCGCCATGAACTTAATAAACTCATTGGCTCGGTTGAGCGCAAAGGTTACACCCTGATTCCGTTATCCATGTACTGGAAAAACGGACGCGCCAAGCTGGAAATCGGCCTGGCAAAAGGCAAACAATTACACGACAAACGCGCCACCTCAAAAGACCGCGATTGGCAACGAGAAAAAGGCCGCATTCTTAAAAAGGGATGATTTCTGATAAGTACAGGTGAAAGGCGAAAGGTGAAAGGCTAAAAGAATAAAAAACTATCTCCTTTGCCCTTCGCCCTGTGTCCTTCGCCCTGTGTCCTTCGCCCTTTGCCTTTCGCCCTGTGCCTTGCCCCTTTCACCTTGAACCTAAAAAAACCTTTAACCTAAAAAACCATGCCATTTGCCTTGTTCCTTGAAAAAATAAACACCCCGGTCGCCGTCAGTTTTGATGAAACCATGACTGCAATTACCGAAAACTATCATTACCAAGCCACTGAATTTAGCAATGGACTTAATGAACAGACATTAATTAATCAAGCCGGAACCAACGAAGGCTCTTGTAAAATCTTTGCTTTTGCCAAAATCCACCAGCTTGATCAGCAACAAACGTTAAACCTGTTTGGTGATTATTATCGACTGGATGTTTTAAATGACCCACAAGGCACAGGCCACCAAAACATCAGAAATTTTATGAAATACGGCTGGGAAGGTATTTGTTTTAAAGGTGAGGCATTGACGGCGTTGACCCCTGAAAGTCAAACCCAATAATGACTGATCCCACGATAAGGCAGAGTAACAGTGTCAGAATCCGTATTCAATAAGCCCAAAAAATCCGCTGTCATTAGCCACGCTAATGTTTCAGAAAGTCGTTTATTGGTGCCGTTAAGCCAAAGTAAAAAATTGGCGGCTATTCGCAAGCAATCACAAGCCCTGCAAACGCTTGAAAAAAAACCTGCGCCAAGTACTGAAATTGCGGCTTCAGGGTTAAATAAAGACATCAGCGGCTTATTAAACGAAGCTCAAGAACACGTTAACGCAAAAATTAATGCACTGATGGCGCTTTATCCGCCCGGCATGAAGAACAAAATGTTCGCGTTAAAATATGGATCGCCTGACAGCATTAAGCAAATGAACTTAAAAGCCATCTTTACCCGCTTGGCTATAGATAAACCCAAGAAATTTGCGCTTATCCAAAACCTGGATTATTTTGGCAATGTGACGATGCCGGTTGAAGTTGTTAACCCTAAGGAACGTACATGAAATAACTTGACACTTTATATCCCCTCACCCCAGCCCTCTCCCGGCGGGAGAGGGAGCAAGATGCTTAAGTTTTTTCATGCGCATTTCAAACCTGCCTGAGCAACAAATCGACCTATAAAACGTGAAACAATAGGTGCCGCTTACAGGCTCATTGTATAATTCGGCTTTAAGTTTTTATTGTCTATAACATTTTAGGATTAATTGACGTATGACTCCAGAAAACCGCTCCATACGCCGTCGTGGCATTTACTTATTACCTAATTTGTTTACCACCGGTGCCTTGTTTGCCGGTTTCTATGCCATTACTTCGGCGATAGATGGCCGTTTCGAAACAGCCGCCATTTCCATTTTTGTGGCGATGATTCTGGACGGACTGGATGGTCGTGTGGCTCGCTTAACCAATACGCAAAGCGAATTTGGCGCTCAATATGATAGTTTGTCGGACATGGTTTCGTTTGGTGCCGCCCCTGCCTTGGTGATGTATTTGTGGTCATTTTCCAGTCTGGGAAAACTAGGTCTTTTTGCAGCTTTCGTCCACATGGCAGGTGGCGCGTTAAGACTGGCCCGCTTTAATACGCAGTTAACCTCTGCTGACAAACGTTATTTTCAGGGTTTACCCAGTCCGGCTGCGGCGGCTATTCTTGCCGGTTTTATCTGGCTTTCGCTGGAACATGATTATCCTGTTGAAATTTTTAAATATATCGGGATAACCTTAACCATCAGTACCGGCCTGTTAATGGTGAGTAATTTCAGGTATTCCAGCTTTAAAGAAATCGATTTAAAAGGTAAGGTGCCCTTTTTTGTAGCGATTACCGTTATGTTGGGCATCGGTTTTATCATGGCGCAACCGCAAACCATGCTGTTTTTGATATTCCTGGCTTATGCGATTTCGGGGCCGGTTGTTACCCTGGTCATGCGCAGGCGCAGATTGCATGGCCGTAAACCGTAAACTCTGCTTGAGGGCATATTAGCATTCGCGTATAGTCGTTAACATGATTATTCAATACACCACGCCTTTTAAAAACACTTGCACCGGCACAATAACTGCCAAAGCAAACTTGTGCGCGTGCTTATGCCTCTCTTTAAGATTCCTGCCCTGATGGGCATCTATTCTGTTTATTCGTTAACTAAACCCCCTTATCAGTTATATCAACTTAACCGTTGATACCTCTCTATGAATTGAGTTTTTATGAAAGACAAATTAATTATATTTGATACGACCTTGCGCGATGGCGAACAAAGCCCCGGTGCCTCCATGACCCGCGATGAAAAAGTCAGGATTGCAAAAGCACTGGAACGTTTAAAAGTTGACGTAATAGAAGCGGGTTTTCCTGCGGCCAGTCCCGGTGATTTTGAATCCGTTCAAGCCGTTGCCAATGTCATAAAAGACAGTATCGTCTGTGGCCTTGCCAGAGCGTTGGATAAAGATATTGATAGCGCAGGAGCTGCGCTTAAAGGTGCCAGTCGCTCACGGATACATACGTTTATTGCGACGTCGCCCATACACATGCAAATGAAATTGCAAATGTCGCCGGAGCAAGTCATTGAGTATGCGGTTAAAGCCGTTAAACGCGCACGTCAATATACCGATGATGTGGAGTTTTCACCTGAAGATGCCGGACGCTCTGACGAAGACTTTTTGTGCCGGATACTGGAAGCCGTCATTAATGCGGGTGCCACCACACTGAATATTCCGGATACGGTGGGTTATAGTGTCCCCCAACAGTTTGGCGCGACCATTGCCAATTTAATTCAGCGCATCCCTAATTCAGATAAAGCGATTTTTTCCGTGCATTGCCATAATGACTTGGGGCTGGCTGTGGCCAATTCTTTGTCGGCAGTGATGAACGGTGCTCGCCAGGTTGAATGCACCATTAATGGCTTGGGGGAGCGTGCCGGTAATGCCTCTTTGGAAGAAGTGGTGATGGCGGTTCGTACCCGTCATGATGTCTTTACTTGTCAAACGGGCATTGATACCCGTGAAATCTTGACTTGTTCAAAACTGGTTTCTTCCATCACCGGCTTCCCTGTACAGCCCAACAAAGCTATCGTGGGAGCCAATGCCTTTGCTCATGAAGCCGGCATTCATCAAGATGGCGTATTAAAAAGTCGCGAAACTTACGAAATCATGCGTGCCGAGGATGTTGGCTGGGCGGCTAATCGTATGGTGTTGGGCAAGCATTCCGGCAGAAATGCATTTAAAAGCCGAATCACTGAACTGGGTTTTGAGTTTACCTCTGAAGAAGAATTAAATGAGGCCTTTTCACGCTTTAAGCAACTGGCTGATAAAAAACACGAAATTTTCGACGAGGATTTACAGGCGCTGATTTCAGAAGCCGGTTTTGAGTCAGAAGATGAATATGTCAAACTTATCGCCTTAAAGGTCTGTTCCGAGACCGGTGAAATACCAAATGCAAAAGTAACCCTGCGCTTAGACAATAAAGAAGTGACCGGCAGCTCTAACGGCGGTGGCGCCGTGGATGCCAGCTTAAGAGCCATTGAAAAACTGGTGAACTCCAAGGCCACTTTAGAGCTTTATTCGGTTAACAACATCACCAATGGCACCGATGCCCAAGGTGAAGTGACGGTTCGCCTTGAAAAAGAAGGCCGGATGGTTAATGGCTTGGGTGCTGATACCGACATCGTTATCGCTTCAGCCAAAGCTTATATCAATGCCGTAAACAAACTGCATAGCCCCGATCAACGCAGACATCCACAGAAAGGCGATGTTTGATTGAGGGAAAAGGTGCAAGGTTAAAGGTTAAAGGTTAAAGGTTAAAGGTTAAAGGTTAAAGGTTAAAGGTTAAAGGCGAAGGCTACTCGGCAATCACCTTGGCTACCTAACTTTAGGCAAAACAAAAATACCGATGTTAGACCTGACAGGTTTATAAAACCTGTCAGGTCTGTCCCATGTTAAATTGATAGCAATCGCCCTTACGGCTATACACGTTGTCAATCTGGAGATTAATTTTGGATAACACGCTGCGCCTGCAATATCTGGAGGCTATGGGGATTGATGTCTGGCTTCCCAGAACATCCGTGCCGGCTGAGCAACCGCCAGCATTTGAAGAAGCCATTATTGAGCATACTGAAGCAGAAATAAGGGTGTCAGCGACCGATAACTGGGCTGTACTGAAAGCCGATGTTGCTGACTGTACAAAATGCGGCTTGTGTGCAACCCGATCCAAAACGGTGTTTGGCTCAGGAAACCAACAAGCTGACTGGATGCTGGTCGGAGAAGCGCCCGGACAACAGGAAGACGAGCAAGGTCTGCCCTTTGTGGGCAGCGCAGGCTTATTGTTGACCGAAATGTTGCGGGCGATCGGCCTGACCCGGGAAGAAGTCTTTATGACCAATGTGCTAAAGTGCAACCCGCCCGATAACCGTGACCCGCATGTCAATGAAATTGAAAGTTGTTACGCTTATCTCCAGCGCCAACAGCAGTTAATTAAACCAAAAATCATTGTCGCGCTAGGGCGTGTTGCCGCACAAACCCTGTTAAAAACAGATGAGCCTTTGTCCGGCCTGAGAGGCAAAGTACATACCTTTAACGACACGCCCGTTGTTGTCATTTATCATCCTGCGTATTTGCTACGATTTTTGCCCAAAAAGCGCGAAGCCTGGCTGGATTTAAAATACGCGATACAAACATTTAAAAATAACGAAGGTTAATTATGCGGGGCTTAATGGACAAAATAAAAAACTTGGTGATTTATGATGCCGATAAGGAATTCTATGCCAAGGTATTTCCTGACTCTGTGACTAAAAAGGATTTGTTGCGTCTGCGGATAATGACGCATGCCGATTTGCCGAACGTGCTGGAAATAGAAAGAAAAAACTATCACTTTCCTTGGGAAGAAGACATTTTTACCGACTGTTTTAAAGCGGGTTATAGTTGCTGGGTATGTGAATTAGAAGGCAAAGTATTGGGCTATAGCCTACTCTCAATGGCGGTTGGTGAGGCTCATATACTTAATATTTCTGTAGACCCGGCCGAGCAGAAACAAGGTATCGGTCGTAAAATGCTCGAACACTTGATCGAAATTGCCCGTGGACGGGCAGAAACCATTTTTCTGGAAGTAAGACCCACCAATACAGCCGCTATCGCGCTCTATGAAGACATAGGCTTTAATGAAATAGGCATTAGAAAAGGCTATTACCCAGCCGAAAATGGCCGCGAAGACGCCATCATGCTGGCGTTGGAGTTGTTTTAATTTAATATTCACCCCCTTATATCCCCTCACCCCAACCCTCTCCCGGTGGGAGAGGGAGGAAGATGCCGAAGTTATTTCATGCACACTCCTTGGCTAAGGCGCATGAAACAGGGGACTAAGCGGCACTTTAACCGCTTATTTCAAATTATTGGTAACATGGGGTTCAATAAGTTGATACATGAGCTGGTGCATTTTTGGGCTACCGGCAATGACATTGCCTGATTCCAGGTACTTGTCATTAAAAGAAAAATCGGTGATAACGCCGCCGGCTTCTTTTATCAGCAAAATGCCGGCCGCCATATCCCATTCCATGACACCGATTTCCCAAAAACCATCCAGTCGACCGGCGGCAACATACGCCAAGTCAAGCGCTGCTGCACCGGCACGGCGAATCCCTGCACACTCTGTCGTTAATGACCGAAACATGCCCAGATAAGCATCAAGATGTTTATCGGTTTTAAAAGGAAACCCGGTTCCCAATAATGCGCCTTTTAAGCTGTTTTGATTGGTTACTCTCAGGCGACGATTATTTAACATAGCGCCACCGCCACGTTTGGCCGTGAATAATTCATCACGCAAAGGATCGTAAACGACTCCAACTTCCAGCTTGCCTTTATGCTTTAAGGCAATGGAAACCGCGTATTGAGGAAATCCATGCAAGTAATTAGTGGTGCCATCCAGCGGGTCTATCACCCAGACAAAGTCATTACCTTGATGTTCGCCACTTTCTTCTGCCAAAATGGCGTGTTCAGGATAAGCTGCCTTGATGATGCTAATAATTTCCCGCTCGGCCATACGGTCAACCTCACTGGCATAATCATTTTTACCTTTTTCGTCGACGTGCAGGCGGCCAACATTCTCGGCTGAACGAAGGATTAAGTCGCCTGCGCTTCTAGCGGCACGGACGGCAATATTTAACATGGGTTGCATAGGCGGAATTTACAATGAGCAGATAAAAGAACAATGATAGCAAATCTTTTGGTAAACTTGGCTTATTTTTAACGAAGGATGACTCCGTTGCTGTCACATATAAAAATTGTTCTGGTCGAAACAACGCATCCAGGCAATATTGGAGCGGTTGCCCGCGCCATGAAAAACATGAATCTGGCTAATCTCTGGCTGGTTTCGCCTAAAACATTTCCCAGTGCCGACGCAACGTCAAGAGCATCAGGTGCGGATGATATTTTAGCCAAGGCAACCGTCTGTCATAGCCTGCAAGAAGCCATAGCTGACTGCCAGATGGTCATAGGTGCCAGCGCACGATGCAGAACCATTAGCTGGCCTGAAATGACACCCCGGGAATGCGCTGATAAAGTTGCGATTGCTGAACCCGGCAATAAAGTTGCCATTATTTTTGGCCGTGAAAATTCAGGGTTAAAAAATCATGAGTTGGATTTATGTCATTTTCTGCTGCGTATTCCCTGCAACAGCGAATATAGCTCTTTAAACATAGCCGCCGCCGTGCAAGTCGTTTGTTATGAGTTATTTGTCGCCGCAGGTCAGCAAGAAGCCATCGTTATTGGCGACAGAGGCAAAATCCCCAAAGCTACCGCCACACAAATGGAATCTTTTTATACGCATTTATACGAGGCATTAACCGATATTGGCTTTATGCACCCTGATAAATCAAAATCCATCATGCGTCGCTTGCGGCGGATTTATAATCGCGTACAACTGGATATTAAAGAACTGGACATACTCAGGGGTATTTTAAGGATGTCTCAAGATAATCAAAGAAAATAAATAATCTTGAGTCATGCGCAAGTAATGCAGCACACAGAAAATACCTCCCCAGGCACCTAGTTCCCACGCTCCAGCGTTACGTGACACGGGAACGTCACGGCCTACAGTTAAGCGAAAGTTTTTTAAAAACGGAGTGCAATCGCTTCAGCTATTGCCTGTAAAAACAGCTAAAGCTGTTTTAATCCAGCCACAGTATTATATTATTACGATGCTTAACTGTGGGTAGTAACGCCGGAGCGTGGGAACGATAGGGAGGGGGTTATTTATTGCGAGTTATCTAATGACTTTAACACCTGCCGCCCTTGCTTTACGGGAGAGTTGGAGTCAGTTTATGTAACATCCCAAGATACCTTAACTATTAAACAGAATAAAAGCTGACTATTTTGGTGGGTTAAGTATAGTTATGGTAATATACTTATTTTTCTTAGGGATTCTAATTGTGCGCTTAACTACTAAAGGCCGTTATGCTGTAACGGCAATGCTTGACTTGGCTTTTCACAGCCAGATTAAACCAGTGACATTAACTGATATTGCTGCTCGTCAAACTATTTCGCTGTCTTATCTGGAACAATTATTTGCACGCTTGCGTCGTGCCAATATGGTAAAAGGCATTCGTGGGCCAGGCGGTGGCTATTCTCTGGCTGGCAAGCCGGATGAAATCAATATCGCTGACATTATTGCAGCGGTTGATGAGCCGATTGATGCCACCAAGTGTGGTGGTGAAGCCAATTGCCAAAATGAAAAGGCGTGCTTGACTCACGACCTTTGGATGGGCTTGAGTGACCAAATCAGGGATTATTTAAAAGGCATCACCCTGGCTCAACTACTTGAAAAACACCGCATTCAGGAAATTTCCAAAAGACAAGAGCAAGACTCTCAGCAAGTTATTGAAATACATCGCCATCCGGAATTGATGTCCAACCTGAATGATATACTTTGATCACAATGCAACAACACCCGTCGATGATCGGGTGCTGGAAGCCATGTTACCGTACCTGAAATCGTTCTACGGTAACCCGTCCAGTTTATATCGTCACGGCAGAATCGCTCGCAGCGCTATAGATGCCGCCCGCGAGCAAATTGCGGCGCTGGTTGATGCCCCAGCCTCGCAAATTGTTTTTACCAGCGGTGGTACCGAGTCCAATAGCTTGGCGCTGGCAATGCTGCCGCCCCAAGGCAAGCTCGCTATTTCGGCTATTGAACACCCCTCCATTACAGAACCCGCCCGGCGTTTAAAAAGTCTTGGAGCCACGTTAAATACCATCAACGTGGATGCCAACGGACTCGTCACCCAAGCGGCTATTGACGAGCTGATTAAAAACCAACCTGATCTGGTTTCGATTATGCTGGCAAACAATGAAACCGGAGTGGTTCAGGATTTGGCAGTCTACGCCAAAACGTTACGAGCCAACGCTATTACGGTTCATACCGATGCTGTTCAGGCTGTTGGCAAGATACCCGTTTCATTTAGTCAACTGGGCGTTCATCTGCTGTCGCTATCCAGTCATAAAATCTATGGCCCTAAAGGCTGTGGCGCACTGATCTTTGAAAAAGGCTTGGCGATAAACCCACTCTTTCTTGGTGGTGGACAAGAACAGGGGTTAAGAGCCGGAACGGAAAATGTCGCCGCCATCGTTGGCTTTGGAAAAGCGGCCGAACTTGCGAAAACCGAACTTACCCAGCGCCATGAACATTTGCTGGCGTTAAGAGATCTTCTGGAAGTCGGCTTAACCACTATTCCCGGCTTAACGATTTTTGCCCGCCTAGCCCACCGATTGCCCAATACGGTTCAATTTGGCATTCCTGGAATTGATGGCGAAATGCTGCTGATGAAGCTGGATCAAAAAAATACTGCCGTTTCCAGTGGCTCGGCTTGTGCCAGTGGCGGCAGCGTACCTAGTCCGGTACTGATTGCCATGGGTATAGAAAGCAGCCTTGCAAAAAGCGCAATCCGCATCAGCTTAGGTGCGGCCAATACTAAATCAGAAATTCTTGAATTTATTAATCAACTAAAAACCTTGGTTTGCCAAGTATAAAGAGGGTGTTATGTCTGTCTCATTAACTGAAAATGCAGCGCGTCAAATAAAAAAACAGCTGGAAAAACGTGGCAAAGGGCTTGGTTTAAAATTAGGCGTAAAAAAGTCCGGTTGCTCGGGTTATGCTTATGTGCTGGATTACGCCGACACACTGAATCAAAATGACGCGGTATTTGAAGGCTTCGGCGTTAAAGTGATCGTACCGGAAAGTGATCTTGAATTTGTTGACGGCATAGAGCTGGATTATCGCAAAGAAGGCATTAATGAAGCGTTTAAGTTTAATAACCCTAATGTTAAAGGCACCTGCGGCTGTGGCGAGAGCTTCTCGGTCAGTTAAGCCATTCTGCAATCCGGAGTTGTTACTTAGGTAACACGCAATAAATGGCTACCCACTTTAGCCTGGACAAAAATACCGAAGTTTAAGGTTAAATCGTTCGCTGAGCGGAGTCGAAGCGGACAGCGCCGGGAACGCTGAGCCCCAGCTCGGCGGGTTAAGTGCCAAGCCGGGGCTCAGCGCTCCCGGTCTGGCTATTTTCATCTACGAATCATGCCGCTATAATGACCGTTATTATAATTTAAACTGAGGTTTTAAAATGTCAGTCAGTACTTCAATACGGATCAATCAGGATCTCTATGAACAGGCCAAGCGAGATGCCCCGTTGGCGCATCGATCTATTGCCGGTCAAATTGAATTTTGGGCGCGGGTAGGTCGAGCCGCTCTCGACAACCCTGATTTACCGGTTAGTTTTGTAGCGGAGTCATTGGCTTCTATGGCTGAACCCCGTGAGCAGTTACAGCCATTTGTATCCCGTCACCCTCACTCATGACTTGGTCAGTCTTCCAAACCAGGCGATTTTCACGACTATACAAAAAACTGCACGACAACACAGCCGCTGATGTCATACGCGCCAACTTAAGCGCTAACTATTTGAAATATTTCTTGAAAACTGGAGAGTTCGGCAGCATATAGCAGGTATTATTTAGTCAATTGGAGACTGCCATGAAAAATTCACCCAATATAGATATCCAGTTTGAGGTGTTTGTGCAAGAGTTGCCCGCTGATTATCAGGCAATGGCTTATGAATTCAAAGCCTTTTGCCGATCTCGAAAAGTGCAATCAGTCTATGAACTTTTACAGCTAGGAGTCTGTCCGACTTAAGGTTTAATACTCCATTTTCTTCATAAAAA
>JBAXTQ010000003.1:0-67131 GCA_037130115.1 Methylococcaceae bacterium | reverse complement strand
CGGCTTTTTTATAAAGAAAATGGAGTATTAAACCTTAAGTCGGACAGACTCCTAGCGTCCAATACCCACTAGGCTTTCTATCATCAGATATAGGCCAACAAATATCGAGCCAACCATTTTTACATGCGGCAAGATATGCACTAGACTGATGCTTTCTCCATTCAATTTTAGTCTCAAATTCTGAAGCAGATTCTAAACAAGTATCCAAATCCCAATAACCTTTTGGCTTTCTACCATCACCAGCAAGAGGAAGGCAAATGTCGAGCCAACCATTTCTACGTGCAGCCTCGTATGCGCCTTTTTCCATATCTTGCCATTCGCTTCGCGTATTAAATTGTTTAGCTGACACAATACATTTTTCAAGATTCCAATGACTTTCTGGTCGCCTTAAATACTCATCAATATCAAAGTTTTCAATAATTTCCAATACGTTATCATAGACTTGTCGTTTATCTTTATCATCGGTACTTTTTATCATCCCTACAGCTGTTTCATAAATGTCTTGTTTATCTTCGGCATTAGCATTTATCAACACCTCATTTATTTTGTTTTTCAATATATCTTCAAAATCATCCTGCATATAATCTCCATGTTAAATTTTTAAAAAATATTAGACTTCACAATAAGTAGTGACTTATAAAAATAAATATCGTAAACATAAATTATGTTACAATTCAAATCCCGATACTACAAACAGGTTTTCATCTACGATGCCTCGCCTATTTGTAAGTATTGCTACACTGGCACGGTGTGGGAAAGTGTTGACAGCCGGGAAAGACCGGCATCCTATATTACGGCATCAACTGATAGCTTCGTATCTGGTAAAACACGATCAATGTTCGTTGTCACTATTCAAATCTTCCAATTATTCTGTAATCTGACACTTTGTAGGTGCGTCCCGCTACAAATACTTTTCATAAATTTAAAAAGGTTTCCCAAGACGTGGACATAATGCCTAACTCACCTTTTGACGTAAGCATAAAGCTGGAAAACGATGCAACTTCTCGGCTGTCTATTATGTAGCACCAAACACATCCGCCGAAACAAAAACTATAGCTTGTGTGTCCGCTTGGCTGGCGAGTCTTGAATGGATTTGTTATTAGTCCATACTGGACTTCATGGTTCCCTTTAGTTAATGCGTGACACAAAATAGGATATTTTTTATCAGAGTCCGATAACTCATAAATTAACATCTCTCGAAGAGACTTTTCATGTACTCCTAGAGTTACTTGCTCAAATTCAGGCAAGGAAGAAACACTGGCTCTAAACAATATTGAAAGATGAAACAGTTTAAACTTACCGTAATTAAGACCATTAAGCTTTATTTCAGTATCAGCACCAAATTTACTTGGCAATGCTTTTTCATCAAACCATAGTTGCTTGAAATATTTTTCATAGCGATCATTTAATAACTGCTCACAATCAAAGCACAGCAGTTTTTCCCTTAGACCTTTTTGGAGTAACTTCCTTTTCTTATATTCTTGCTGCTCTCCAATTTTCGATAACCGTTGCGCCCTATGCTTATCATCGTATAAAGGTTTATAAAGAAACTCAGGGATGATGTGGGAATTTTGTAACTCCTTATCTAGGGTACAGAGTCTACATGTCATATCTTTTGCCTAACGTAATATATACGACATCCGCGTCTTATAAAAAGCATGATTTGTCGTATATTCATCATAAAGCCATCCAGTTAATTATTTTTATTGATCTAAGTCTAAACTAATAGGATGCAACGACAAACTAAAATGACATTTTTTCTCAAAAAACACATTCAATAAAACATCAGTTACTTCGCATTATTCGATGTCCGATTTGGGCCGATTTTTGCCTGTCGTCATCAGTCATTGCCACGATCGGCTTTCGTATAAACCAATTTCAACACTAAATTCCAAATCTTAGAATGATTCGAGTGTCGGCTGATTTCACCATCAAATTCGAATGACAAACAGTCTGTGATTTCTTCTTTCAGCGCCAGATTTCGATTACCCTGATTCCCAAAGAAAAGGCGTGAACAGCACGCCCGATCCGACCGAAAATCAAATTCAGCGCAACAACGCCTTTGCCAACCCAATAATCTCGTTTTCATCAATCTCATTAATTGAATAATCCTGTTTATTCAGTTTAAACGGATTGACAATGGAAGTCGATTTAACGACTTTGTTGATGTCGGTCTGGTAAACACGGCTAACCGGTGTCGGGCCAAAAAGGGTGATGGAGGGTTTGTTTAATCCCCAGGCAAGATGGGTCGGGCCGGTATCATTGCCAATCAACAAATCGGAGTGGGCAATCAGCGCTTTTAAGCTGTTTAAATCCAGTCGGGGCATGACTTGTATCGTGCCGGATTGCGCGGCCATCCAGTCGGCTTTTTCTCGTTCTTGCTCACTACCCCAAACGACCAAACAGTTTTGCTGTAACGCCTGCGCTATTTTTACAAACTTGTCTGCCGGATAGTTTCTGCTGTCCCAGGTTGAACCGATTACCAGAACAATATTTTTCCGGTTATTTTGCAAAAAAGGGTAAATTTGCGGGTCTTCATTGGCAAAAAACAGAAACGGTTTTTTGTTAAGTATCTGCTCAGTGGTTATAGTAATACCTAACGGACTGGCTAAAACCAGCGCATTTCTATCAATGGTATTGTCGTCAAACGCACAAGCTACTTTGACATCATAAAACCAGGAGGCGGCTTTTTCGCGGATTGAATCCGCATCAAATCCGGCGAGACGCTTGCCAAGCAACTTGGCGATAATCGCTGATTTAATAAGCCCTTGCGCGTCAATAACCAAATCATAGTTATTTAAGGCATAGTTGCGAATGACTTTAATCTGCTGAAAAATACCGGCCTTATTGGTTTTTAATACTTTCAGATTAACCGTTAAGATATTATTAATATCCGGATTATTTTTTAAAACGTCGGCAAAACGTTCTTCAACAATCCAGTCAATTTGAATAGCCGGAAAAGCGGTTTTAATAAACTGAAGCGCAACCATGGCATGGACAATATCACCCAAAGCCGAGAGTTTAACGATGGCGATTTTCAAAAATTAACCTTACGTTTGTTAAATGACATGAAGCACTTGTTCCGGTTTTATCTCCGTTAAACAGCGGGTATGACCCAAGGGACATTCACGTTTAAAACAGGGGGAGCAATCCAGATGTAAAGAAATGACGTGAGCCTTGGCATTAAGTGGCGGTGTAAAACCGGGATCGGATGAGCCATAAAGGGCTATGATTTTTTTGTCCAAGGCAGCGGCAACATGCATCAAACCTGAATCGTTGGTTACTACGGCATTAACCAGTGACAATAAATCCACTGCTTCAGCCAAAGACGTTCGGCCCGTAAAATCAAGACACTGACCGGAAACTTGATTGTTAATTTGTTCAGCGGTTGCTTTATCTTTATCAGAACCAAACAACCAAACCTGCCAACCGTCCGCAATTTTATCTCGCGCCACTTGTGCATAATGGCTGGCCGGCCAGCGTTTTGCATCGCCATATTCTGCGCCGGGACATAAGGCTAATATCTTTGTCGATGACTCGTAGGTTGGGTTAGCGGCGCGTAACCCAACATCAGTCGTTGGGTTTTGTCGGGTTACGCTATCGCTAACCCGACCTACAAAATGACTGTTTAATTTGAATTTTTCAATAACCGCCTGTTGCTGATGACGGTTAATGACGAGAGCGGGAATCGGATACTCAGGCGGTAACTGTGCGGTGCCAGGCAAGCCCAAGGCGACAAAGCGCTGGACGGTCATGGTCAGTAAGCTTTTATCCAGTTTTCTGGCATCGTTAAGCAAGCCCCAGCGACATTCACCGATATAACCGGTACGAACAGGAATATCGGCAAAATAAGGAATTAATGCCGACTTCCAGGAATTTGGCAAGACGATTGCCTGATCGTAACCTTCTGACCGTAATTTTCTACCCAGCTTGATTCTGTCCAACAAACCAAACTGACCATGCCCTAAAGGCATGGCAACAGCTTTTGCAACTTGCGGCATTCTTTCCAGCAAGGCCAATGACCATGACGGTGCCAAAACATCAATTTGACAATCTGGTTGGGCATTTTTTAACGTGATAAAAAGGCTTTGCGCCATCACCATATCGCCTACCCAAGACGGGCCGACGACCAGAATGCGGGGTGATTTCAAAGTCTTAATTAACGTAAGTCAACCACTCGGCATGGTCGTCGCGGCGGCCATGGACATAATCAAAATAAAGTGACTGCAACTTTTCGGTTATCTCGCCGCGACTACCGCAGCCTATTTTACGATTATCCAGTTCTCTGATTGGTGTTACTTCAGCGGCAGAACCGGTAAAGAACGCTTCATCAGCCACATAAATTTCATCGCGGGTAATGCGCTTTTCAATCACCTCATAACCTTGTTCGCGGGCTATGGTCATGACGGTATCACGAGTAATACCTTCCAGTGCCGAGGTGGTTTCCGGTGTGTAAATTTTGCCATTACGCACAATAAACAAATTTTCTGCGCTGCCTTCTGCCGCAAAACCTTCGTGATCCAACATTAACGCTTCATCGTAACCATTCGACAAGGCTTCTTGCAGCGCCAGAATGGAATTGATGTAATTACCGTTGGCTTTAGCTTTGCACATGGTGCTGTTGTGATGATTACGCACATAAGAAGACGTGCGAATACGAATGCCATGCTCTATGCTGTCAGCGCCCAGATAAGCGCCCCACGACCAGGCGGCGACCATAACATGAACTTTAAGATTGTCCGCACGCAGCCCCATACCTTCAGAGCCATAAAAACACATAGGGCGAATATAGGCGCTGTCCAGATTGTTTTTGACAACGGCATCACGATGCACCTGATTGATCTCATCCTTGGTAAACGGCATCGGCATATTCATGATATGCGCGGAACGGAACAGCCGATCGGTATGGTCTTGCATTCTAAAAATCGCGGTGCCTTTTTCGGCGTGATAAGCTCTTACGCCTTCAAACACGCCCAAGCCGTAATGCAAGGTATGCGTTAATACATGGATTTTCGCTTCACGCCAATCAACCCATGTGCCATCCTGCCAAATTAAGCCGTCTCTATCGTCCATTGTCATCATTTATTCTCCAACATTAGTGTTTATGTGTGTTTTTATCTACGAAACCGATCAAGCATGGTTTACCGTTTATGCCATATATTTATGCCAAATTTGCTCAACTTGTTTGCTCAATTCAAGCACTTCAGCCTCATTGATTACGGCTCGTTCGCCTTGTAAAACCAGTTTGTGACCGGTATCACGATAAGTACAATAAGCCGCTTTAAGCGTTTTTGCTTCAGCTTGGGACATAAAGCCGTCTTCCTGCAAGCCCTCAAGCAACCTGACATTATCTGTATAAGTGGTTAAGGCTGCATTTTTTGCTGCTTGCGCTAAAACCCCAAATTGTACTATAAACTCGATATCAGCAATACCGCCTTTGCTTTGTTTTAAGTCAAATTTGTTTAATTCTTTCGTTGCCAAGGCACCACGCATCTTTTCGCGCATTTCACGTACTTCGGTTTTTAATAATGCCACGTCTCTGGGCAAGCTTAATATTCTGCGTCGAATGGCCTCATAGTGCGTTTTTAAGCGGGCATCACCGGCAATAAACCGGCCTCTGACCAAAGCCTGATGCTCCCATGTCCAAGCCTGATTTTTTAAATAATCTTCATAGGCATTAATGTGCGTAACCAATAAACCGGAATCGCCGCTGGGACGTAAACGCATATCAACTTCATAGAGTATACCCGACAACAGTTTTGTATCCAGAATATGCCGAACCTTTAACCCCAAGCGGCCATAAAATTGAGCGCAGGAAATCGGCTTTTCGCCATCGGTCAGGGCATTGCCATCCGGGCAATCATACAAAAAAACCATATCCAGATCAGACCCGTAACCCAGCTCGATACCGCCCAACTTGCCAAAGCCGATAACGGCAAAATCGTTGGAATTATTATCGCTGCCCGGCGGCTTACCATGTTTTTCGGTCAGCATAAGCCACGCCCGATCAACGACATGAGTCACGATGCTTTCGGCTATGAAGGTTAAATAATCACTGACCACCATGAGAGGGATTGCACCCATAATATCAGCGGCGGCCACTCTTAACATATTTAACTGTTTAAATTGCCGCAGAACTATCATCAGTTGCTCAAGATCTTGTACCTCAATAGCAGCTAATAAACCAGCCAACTGCTCATCAAGATCGCCTTTTTTAAGCGGCTCATACAAGGTGCGCGTATCCAGTAATTCATCAAATAACACCGGATATAATGATAAGTAATCACAAATCCACGGACTGGCGGATGACAAGCGAATCATTTGAGCCAGCGCATCGGGGTTTTCAGCCAGTAATGACCAATAAACATTTCTGCCGGCAACCGCTTCAAATAATCCCAAAATGCGTTTTAAGGTTTCATCAAGGTTATCAACTTGCCGCATCGCCTCAATTAATTGCGGCATTAACCGGTCAAGAACCTTGGCACCTTTAGCGGTTAAGCGCCGAATTGACGGCGCGTTTTTAAAGTGTTTGATAGCCGCCAGCGTTTCAGCGGCCTGTTGAAAACCATACCAACTCAAGCAGTCCAGTAATTCGGCATCATCCGCAGTGCCTGTCCAAATTAGTTGGCTATGCTGATCTTTTACTGCCTGCCGGGAGAGAGAAAAAACCTCATCAAATACCGCATGCACCTGCTCTCTTACCGTATCCAATTCGTTTTTAAAACCGTTCCAGTCTGGATAATCCAGCGAATAAGCCAGTAGTGCCTGCACTAATGGCGCGGTCGGCAAGTCATGCGTTTGTCGGTCTTGATATTGTTGGATGTGGTTTTCCACCCTACGCAGAAAACCATACGATTGGATTAACTGTGCGGCATCGTTTGGCATCAATAATTCCAGCTCGCCAAGAGTTTTCAAGACATCCAGAATACCGCGCGTTTGCAGCGCCTTTTCATTACCACCGCGAATCAACTGAAAAGCTTGACCAATAAATTCAACTTCGCGTATGCCACCCGGCCCCAATTTAACGTTATCCATGCGGTCTTTACGTCTTAATTCCTGGGTAATCTGTAGCTTTAAAGAGCGCAGTTCTTCAAAAGCGCCGTAATCCAGATAACGCCGATAAACAAAAGATTTTAGCATTGCCATCAGTTGTGCGCCGGTATTAAAGTCTCCTGCGACCTGACGCGCCTTGACCATCGCATAGCGCTCCCATTCCCGTGCCTGGGTCTGATAATAGTTTTCCATACCATCAAACGTCATGATAATGGGGCCGCTATCGCCAAAAGGCCTTAAGCGAATATCGGTACGAAACACAAAACCGTCCACCGTTATTTCATCCAGCACTTTGACCAGACTTTGACACAGTCGCGTAAAAAACTCGCTGTAGCTGGTTTCTTTTCTATCCGGTAATACGCCGTTTTCTGCGTAAGCAAAAATCAGGTCTATATCGGAAGAATAATTTAATTCATAGGCACCCAGCTTACCCATACCCAATACGATAATCTGCTGGGGACTGCCATCAGCAAGTAGCGGTGTGCCGCGTTTTTCACAAGCTTGGCTGTAAAGAAAAGCCAGCGCGTATTGAATGCAGGCATCTGCCAACCAGGACACCTCGGCCAGCGTTTCCGATAACTGTGCCCAGCCAGCCAAATCACGCCACGCAATCCTGATCATTTCCCGCCGCCGAAAATGCCGCAATTTTTGCATTAACCCGGCTTCGTTCTCAATCTGCATGGCCGCCAGTTTGTCTTGATAACGGTGGCTATTATAATTCGTTAATAAATCCCCGGAATTGACCAAATCAACCAGTATCTCCGGTCGCCGCAGACAGCTTTCAGAAATAAACAAACTGGAACACCAAACCTTGGGCATGGAGCCTGTAATCTCGGGTGCCGGATAGAAATCGGGATTAAGTTCAGCCAACTGTTCATGCCATTGCTTTAGCGTAGCGGTTACAGAAATACGTAACTCATCAGGGAGTTTATCAAGTTCGGGTTGGAGCGTATTAATAAAAGACATGAGCCGTAGACGAATTCAAAAAAACCATCATACCTAAGTCATGTTATGCAAGCCATAAGAAATACCATGAAGGCACGAAACAACTTGTTTTTTTGGTTGGCTCATATAAGTATTTCTACGTATTGTTTTTTTACCTGAAATCATATATTTTTATCCCCGTGGATCGAATGTTAGAGTATTTTGACTATTCAGCTTAAGTTTGAATGGCGGAGCGGACACTTTCATAGCCTGGCAATCAAACGACTGTCAATAAATCCATTAAAGTGTAAACCCAACCTTGCTGACTTGGCGTTTGAAAATAAAATACTCATTTTTTCCTATTTATTCCTGTGCTTACGGTTCATGTTGTTTTACCTGGGTCATTAAAGACTGACCACTAATTAATCTAAAATAGAGGTGTACGATGTCGTTAAAAACTAAAAACAAAGTCAATTCAGATTCTGAAACATCAGACGATACTATATGTCTTCCGGATCGTGATGCCAGAATTGCCGAGCTTGCTTATTACAAGGCAGAAAGTAGAGGTTTCGAGCCAAATCACGAACTTGATGACTGGCTTGAGGCAGAACAAGAATTTATTCTGTAGCAAGAAAAGACGGCTATTAGGCAATTCGCAAAAAAACACTCCCCCTGTTCGCATAGTTCCAACAGTCCGGCATGAAAATCCATCAGGCAACCCTCTCCCGCGTTGCCTGAGACTGGAGCGTGAAAACGATAGAATGGGTGGTTATTTCTACGAATGGCCTTACCCATAAATCCCGTCAATAGACTGACGTAGCTGTTCAATAATAATCTGAATAGATATTGGAGAATGTTATGAGCACTAAAGAAAAAGACACCACAAAAAAAACTGAAGTAATGCCCCGCACACCTGGCGGAAGCTTGCTTTCATTTGATGAATTTGATAATTTTTTTGATGATTTTCTTTCCCGCAGATGGCCGCGTCTGTTGGATTTCAATTTTCCTCCCGGGTTTGAAAGGGGGCTTCCCAAAATTGATATTCTCGATCACGATAATGAAATAGAGGTTCAGGCGGCCTTACCCGGCATTAAAAAAGAAGATCTGGATGTAACAATCAACAATCAAACCCTCACCATAAGAACGTCTACAAAAGAAGAAAAAAAGGCAGAGGAAAAAGGCAAATATTTTCGCCGTGAAATATCGCGAGGAGAATTTCAGCGCACGGTATCCTTGCCCGATAATGTCGATGATAGTAACGCCAAAGCCGCTTTTAAAGACGGTATATTGACGATTACGATTCCCAAAACGGAAAAAAGCAAACGCAAAAATATCGAGATTAAATAATCCGGACTTTGCTCGTAACTTGCTTCACCAGGGCATTAATTATGAAAAATCAAACTAAACATTACGCACTATCGGGTTTATTTATAATATTTCTCGGTTTAATGCCCATCACTAAAGGGTTCTCGGAGGAGTTACAACCCCCGCAACAAGTTATACAAAATGTTTCTGACCAAATAAAGCAAAAACTAAAGGATAAAGCCTTTGCCAGCAATTTTGCTCAAGTGACGCAATTTGTTAGTGGCGTTATTGATCCCCATACGGATTTCGACAAAATTGCGCCGCTGGTTTTAGGAAAGCATTGGAAAGCAGCTACGACAGTAGAACAAGAGCGTTTTAAACATGAATTTCAAACATTGCTGGTAAGAACCTACTCCAGAGCCTTTGTGGAATATAACGACTGGTCAATGGATTTATTGCCTCTTGAAATATCAAATGAACCTACAAAAGCCATCGTAAAAACCAAGGTTATACAACCCGGGCAACAAGCTGTTGATGTCAATTACCGGATGTTACTGAGCAGGGGCGAGTGGAAAGTTTACGATATTATGATTGATGGCGTCAGCCTGGTAACTAACTACCGTGCCAGCTTTAACGAGGAAATTCAAACGAAAGGTTCATTAAGCGCCGTTATTGATTCACTGGCTAAACGTAATGCCGACGCACTGCTACCCAAGAATTCTTAAAGACAGGGCTATCGATTTTTGGCTATCAATCCAAGCCGGAGCGGATAACGTTTTTTAGAATATAGACTTTCAGAAATTTTAAATTCGTGTCGCTGTAAGTTTATACAGATAACATCCCTTAAAGGAATGGTATCTACACAAGTCATATAGCCGTCATTCCGGCAGGGATTGCCGGAATCCAGGGCACAGGGATGTGAAAAATCAGATAAAAAGTAGCTTGATATAACTAAAAAATGGTTTGCGTAATTCAAGATTGCCATCCATGGCTTCTGGATCCCGGCAATCCCTGCCGGGATGACGATCTGCGTAGATACCTATTCCTTAAAGGATGGTATCTGTCGACATGGAAATTATTGATCTGAAAGTCTATAGCTTCATTTCACCTTAATCATTAATACCGCACTGGAGATTAAAATGACTGGATATGGGTTTAAGTGTGTGTGCATTTTTATCCTCGGTATAACCGCTGCTTTTGCCGGAAACGGCCTCCCGAATGATGCTTATCGGGGTGCGATGCTTTACGAAAATCATTGCCTGCAATGTCATACCCGGCAGATACACTGGCGAGAAAAGAAAAGTGTGACTGACTGGAAAAGCCTGATAACCGAAGTGGATCGCTGGCAGCATATTTCCGGACTTGAATGGAGTAAAAATGACATCGAGGCGGTCAGTCGCCATCTGAATGGCCTGTTTTATCATTATCCTTAACGCCAGAAGGTCTGCGCCATGAAAAAAGTAAAACATATTATTTTTTGGATTGTAGTCATTGGCATTATTTTGCTGTTGTTTTCCAGTCATGTCATAGCCGTGTAGTGTCGCTGTGCGTACCGTTAAACATTAAAAGCGCAGACTTAACCTCTGCACTCAAAAAATCAGGCATCGATTCTTGGCTTGGATACCTAAAACAAACCGGCATCTATACAGCAAACAATGACCACGACAATAAATGCCTCAAGTCGGCGCTACGATTAAATAGATACCCAGCCCTACCATCACCAGTCCGCTGATTAATTTAAGCCAACGACCCTCCTTTTCCTGAAGCCGCCGCTGACTTAAGGTGATGATGCCTATCGTTAAAATAATAACGTCATCGAACATATAAGCCACATTATAAAGCAGCAAATAACTGTAATAACTTATGCGGTCCAGTTGTTTCAATGTCAGTATTCGGGTGTACAGCGCAGGAAAGCCTGAGGTACACATGAACTCAACTATCTGCACTAAAATAGCCAGCACCACCGCGCCAATCAGTGCTCCGGCAAGATTTTTCGCCTGTAAAATACGCCGCATTCCGGCATAAATATCCGGCTTTGCGGCATCGGGAATCGACAGTGAAAAACCCTTGCCGTAAAACCGAAAATCCTTGAGATTAATCAATCCTGCCAAAAGAGCAATGACAGCTATGACTATTTCCGAAAGTCGGGACAAACCAATGAACAAGAACAAATTAAGCCAGGCCGCCATGAATATAAAATAAGCCAGACCTTCAACCGCAACAAAAGTACCCGCGATGGCGAACATCCGTAACCGGTTGTTCATCGGCGCAAGCAGCGAGATCACAAATATCAGCACCCACATCGAACAAGGATTAAAGCCGTCCAGCAAACCCATGGCCAAGGTAAACAGCGGCAAACCCACTTCATCCAGCGACAGCCTGTGACCTAAAAAATCCAGAAAAAAAGGTGGCGTAACGTGGGTTGATAATCCGGCATCTGCTTCGCAGGGCAAGGGTTGCTCGGCTTCACAACTACCTGAAGCGGCCTGATTTTTTCGGATTTTCGTTTGCGCCAACGCGTTACGAACAAGTTGCCCTGTGGTTATCTCATCAGAATAACCGACAATCAATTGGTCACCCACCCAAAAAGCGGGTACTCTCACCGCGCCTAAGCCATTATTTTTAACCAGTTGATGTAATTGCGCCAATGCAGCCGGTTCCTCAACGACATCGTGACTGACTATCTTTAGAGCCGGTTGCTCACGTTTAAGTCTCTGTAAAAACAGCTCCGCTTTGGCGCAGTGCGGACAGCCATTACGAACGAAGATTTCAATATCATTTGCTGATACCGCTGGCACACTGCTTTTATCCGGCAATAAAACAGTACTCTCTGTAAAAGCCGCTGCACTTAAAACAAAAGTTAAGAATACGATGACTCCCGCAAGAAACTGTCTGACTATCATTTTCAATGAATACGCTCCTGGTGTTCCTTTTATATTGCTATGGAAAAATATTGATTAAATCTGTATAACATTCAATAAAAATGATCTTAAATAAACAGGTAACGATTCAGTAGAGGTTGGCTTAGATCATAGAACACTGATTACACGGGTTTCAACGAGTTTCATTTTAGTCGGAAAAAGCCATTAAGTGTTTATAGGTAACTTTCTGATAACATCAAGAAAGCTCGCTTATCCGTGTTATCCGTGTTCTATTTTTTAACGGCTGATTAGTTACCCATAAATTTCACTTAACACGGGAGCATTCAATGAATCATAACGCGACAGAATCCGACTCTAACAAGGTAAATCAGGCTACTGAACATAAGCCCCTAAACGCCAGCCAAACGTCTAAAGGTGAGTTGGTCGTTAAGGGCGTTGCTACAGCGGTGGCGGCATCAGCCATTATACAATCCGGGAAAGGCATTATATCGACGCTGGCCAGGCACCCTTTTGTTATGTTCGGCCTGGGTATTACTGCGGGTTATTTTACCCATAAATATCGTAAAGAAATTATTTCAATCACCAGCAAAACCACCGAACAAAGCAGGGACTTTGTGTTGCGTCAAAAAGAAAATCTTAAAGAGCTGCTTGCAGAATCTCAAGATGATGCAGGCAATCAAGACGCTTCAAAATAAATCCGGCTTGGGCAACGGGACTACGCGAAAAAGCGGATTGGCATCGCTAGTCCCCATTGCTGATAGGGTGGGTAAGCCTTGATTCATCAACACGGCCGCGTAACTCCTTGCCTGATAAATAACCCCCACCCCATCGTTCTCACGCTCCGGCGTGGGAACCAGGCGTATTCCGGGGTATATTTTCTGCGTGCTGCCTAAGCCTTGCTATTTGATATTCAAGGTTTTTAATTATTAGGTTCGAGGGAAATCAGCTTGTTGCATTTATTGGCCCTGAATGTTTTTTATCATGCCGGCATAGTAATCAACCATTTGCCCAAGAAACAAAATAATGGCATCAATTTCATGCTTAATGTCGTAAATAAAATTATGTTGCTGAAAACTGTCTGCCACATAAAATGACATGCCCATGTAAATGGTGTTACAGCCCATTATAATCATAATAAGTGCAGCCGACTTTAACATTAAGCCTCTAAAATGGGCGCTCATTTTGCCAAACGCCAGACTGACAAACAGCATGGTCGGCAGCGTACCCGCGCCAAAAGTCAGCATTAACAAACCGCCTTCCATCACGGTAGTGGCTGACGTTGCTTTAACCGCCATGGCAAAGGTTAACGGGCAAGGCATTAAGCCGTTTAACAAGCCCGCAATGGTGGCACCCAGTAGCGGGCCTTTGGTTCTTGATTCTGCATAACCCCGACGCAATAAATTCATGGGTAATAATCTGACGGAGCCCTGAAAAGGAATCCAGCCTAAAATCCCCAGCGCAAGAATAATAACGACTGCGCCGATAAACATCTGCAAGATACTTTGAACCTTGCCAAACACGCCGCTGGAAACCAGAACAAATCCGAGTGCTGCTGCCGCAAAACCGACCATCGTATAAACGAATATCCGGGCCAACTGATACATAAAATACGGCAAATAACGCTTTGAAGGCCCCGCTTTCATAAAGTAACCCGACACCAGAGCGCCACACATGCCCAAACAATGTCCGCTGCCTAATACACCCGCCATAAAAGCCAGTCCGTAATCAAAGCCGCCCGCAGCAACAGTCACATGCTGCATGCCCATATCCATCGTTGAATGATCCATTTTTAATCCTGTTTTTTACTTAACCGTAATGAATTAACAATAACCGAAACCGAACTTAAGGCCATTGCCGCAGACGCTATCATCGGGTTAAGTTTACCCATAGACGCGACCGGAATGGCAATAACGTTATAAGCAAATGCCCAGAATAAGTTTTGCTTAATGATTCTGATGGTATCGGTACTTAACTGAATAGCCCCGGTCACTTTGGTAATATCGCCATGTACCAGCGTCATATCCGCAGACTCAATCGCTATATCAGTCCCTGTGCCAATGGCAAAACCGACATCGGCCGCCGCCAATGCAGGCGCATCATTAATGCCGTCACCAATCATGCCGACTTTTTTACCCTCTTTTTGAAACTGGTGAATAATAGCCAGTTTTTGCTCAGGTCTGGCATTGGCGATAACCGTTTCAATACCGACAATAGCGGCAATATAGTGAGCCGTTTTTTCGGTGTCACCGGTTACCATGAGTGTTTGTATGCCCAGTTTTTTCAAATGCACAATAGCCTGAATGGCCTGTGGCCTGGGTTTGTCAGCAATGCCAAATACCGCCGCAGCTTTGCCGTTGATGGCCATAAATACCGGAGTCTTACCCTGCCCTGAAAAATCACTGGCGGCATTCAACAAGCCGTCAACGATGATCTCTTTATCCAGCAGCCATGCCTTGTTACCCAGCAACAACGCTTTACCGTCCACTTCGGCTTCAATGCCCCGTCCGGTTTCACTGTAAAAATGCGTGCATTCCTGTAACTCGATAGCTTGTTCTTTAGCGTAAGCCACTATCGCTTTACCCAAAAAATGTTCTGAATTATTTTCTGCGGAAGCGGCCAAGCGGATGAGTTTTTCATCGCTCATTCGGGATAATTTAAGTAAATCCGTCACCTTAGGTTTGCCTTCCGTAATCGTACCGGTTTTATCAAAAACCACGACATTAAGCTTGGCTGCTGTTTCCAGACTTTCGCCATTACGGATATAAATACCTTCACGAGCGGCCTGCCCCGCGCCCACCATAATCGCCGCAGGCGTTGCCAAGCCCAGCGCACAAGGGCAAGCAATCAATAACACGGTAATGGCATTGCCAAAAGCAAAACCAAAGGGTGCACCGACCAGTAGCCAGCCGACCATTGTTAAGCCTGACAGCACCATCACGGAGGGCACAAATACGGCGGAAATTTTATCCACCTGTTTTTGAATCGGTAATTTGGTTGCCTGCGCCTGATCGACCATGTGTACTATGCCGGCCAGTACGGTATCCATACCGACTGCGGTAACGCGAACACGCAACGCACCGCTACCGTTAACACAACCACCTATCACTTTATGGCCTACGTCTTTTACGACCGGCAGACTTTCCCCCGTCACCATGGCTTCATCAACGGTGGACACACCGTGAATAACGATGCCGTCAGTCGGAATTTTCTCGCCGGGACGCACCAGTAATACATCGTCAAGCACACAATCATCAACGGCAATTATAATTTCTTGCCCGTCACGAATGACGGTCGCGGTTTGCGGTTGTAGATCAACCAGTTTGCGTATCGCTACACCGGCCTTGCCTTTAGCCCGCTCTTCCAAGAAGCGCCCCAGCAATACAAAGGTGATAATGGCCGCACCGGCCTCAAAGTAGATATGCCCGTTACGTCGGAATAAGGCCGGCAGACTGTAGCTGTATGCAGAACCGACCCCCAGGGCAATTAAGGTGTCCATATTGGCAGTGCGCTGTTTTGCCAACCGCCACGCTTTTGCAAAAAATGTTCCACCCGACCAAAACACCACGGGCGTGGTGAGTGCAAACTGCAACCAGTGTAACCAGCGCGTGGTCGGCATAGTCATCCCAACGATAACAACAGGCAAGCTTAACAATCCCGACCAGATAAATCGGCGTTTAGCCATAACAATCCGCTGCTGTTCCTTTTCAATCAGGTTTTTGCGTTGCGATAAGGTATCCATCGCGTAGGTTTTATAACCCAGGGTTGCAACCTTGGCGCTGACATCATCCCTGGCCAACTGGCCATGAACCGTCAGGGTTGATGTGCCAAAATTAACACTGGCCTGCTTGATTCGGGGGTCGCGCTTTAACACCATTTCGATTAATAAGGCGCAGGATGCACAAGTCATGCCCTCAACGGCAAGATCAACTTCGTGTACTATCCCCTCAAAGATTTTCTTTTGTTGCTGGTTCTGGTCAGACTTTTTCCGGGCAATATTACCCAGCACCGCATCCAGCAAAATCAGTAAATTCTTTGTGGGTAAGCGGGTCGAATCAAATTCAATAACAACAGAACCTAACGCATAAACCGAGCGAATATTTTTTATTTCGGGTCGTTTTTTTAACAGGATTTCAAAAATATAGCCGCGCTCTTGGTCATTTTTTAAGACTGGCGACAGTATTCTGATACGCCTTTTTAATTGATGAACCAGTTGGAAATTTTTTGGTGCAGAAGTTTGTGTATCCATAACGCTAGTTTTCCGGAATAGGCAGGAGGGGTGTAACGAATTAAAGATCTAATATAACTTATCAGATAAAATGAGAAGGGTAGGTAAAAGACTAAAGTCGAACATAGCCGGCCTTCGCCTTTGGTCTTTCGCCTTGCGTCCCCTTATCTATTTTTGTTTACGTGACCTAACCAGCAAAAAGAATAGATAAAACAGAGCCATCCATTCATAACGATACATGAAGGGTTTTAAAAGCCACTTTTGGGTAATATCGTTCCAGTGCAGTTTTATAAGAAAGAGCACCAGAATATCATTCAAAAAAGAAATGACGGCTTTTTCCGGATCGTCGATAAAAGCGTTCGGCTTTTTCATACCCAGCCGGGTTATCACTTTGGCAGCCTGAACAGTTTCTTTTGCAGCGCCAAATTTTTCCTTGGCCCACCGGGTTATTTTAAAATCATCTAATCGGGCTTTAGCCTTTTCTTTCCAACGGGTTGATGTTGAAACCGGCGTTGGCTTTAAGGCACCTTTTGTATCCAGTTCAGCCAGTAAATCAAATAATTGCCGAGCCAGCGATTTAAAATCACAAACAGTTTCATTGAAACGGATAGATAATTTCTGCTGACTGCGATAAAGATTAACGCGGTATACACCGTCTATCCCGGAAATCCCATCCGTTACCGCTTTGGCGACATCAACATTACAAATCCGGGCGGGTATTTCAAACCGGACATGCCCGCCCACGTTATAACGCAGCACAAATTCTTTTTGGATAGACATAACTAAACAAGCCCCTGAAAAAACAAAACGGGCGCCCTGACTCTATGCAGACAGGAAAAACACCCGTTAATGAAGCTACTTAATTCTATACAGAACAAGTCAACTTTAATAAAGAATCTATTGGCTATTCTTTGCTTTCAGCGACAATATCTTCAAGATTTTCTTTTTGTTGCAACACAAAATCTTTACCGGCATCCACGACTTTTGTGGTGCTGGAAACTATTTCTTTTCTGTATTTATAGACCAGATAACCTGCTACCAGACCTAAACCAAAAACCAGAACCGGATGCTTGGCAACATTACTCATCAGTCTACTCCCCGTATGTACTGTAGATGAAACAATTGACCCCTTAACGACTTCTTTGGCAACCGAACTTGCTGCATTTTGTGCATGCTTCATTTTTAATTTTCTCTTAAATGTTGAAAATGGAAGACTATTAATCCTGATCCGATTCAGTCAGAAGCTGATCTTCATTTAACAATTGATAAATGCCCTTGCAACCTTCGCAACAAAACGCTTTATCACCGTCTTGAGTTTTCAGTGTAAAGCCAAGCACTTCGACAGGCAACCCGCAAAGATCACACACTTTTTTAGTATCAGTCATCATAATTAACTATCAGATTTAAACTGAGAAGAATACTAGCAAACTATTAATTATATTACAACAACCAGAAATTTCTTGCTGGCCGGTAAAATAGACGATCCCATAAGCAAAGCAGGTAAAGAATGACTTTATGGAGTCAGTTTAAGCCAGGATTTAATAACGCAGGATAGGCCATTAAAATGAGCCGGCCTGTAAAACAGGGCGGCTCGTTGACTCAAGCTTGGCCGAAGAGTTTATGGCTACTGCCAGCGGGGCGAGATGTACAAAAATTGTTTCATGCTTTTAACCAAGGAGTGCGCATGAAATAACTTAAGCATCTTGCTCCCTCTCCCACCGGGAGAGGGTTGGGGTGAGGGGATACAAAGGGTCAAGTGCTTTCATGCACGTTCCTAAGCGGCTTTGGAAATATCCCTATTACTACAGACCGCACGATTTGATGCCTTCATCAGGGCAATTCTTAAGGCTCCCGTTAAACTGGCCCCCAAACCCAACCTAACTGCCAAAGCCGGAACTAAAATCATGGATGCAACCACTAAACCTGTTCCTAACAACAACGCGCCATTATTGGTTTTTTTAACGTCTGAGTGAGCTAATTGCTGATTCATTATTTACCCCTGCGATACAATTAATTAACAAAATATAAATAATTAAAAGCACAATTAATGCCAAAATATTAACTATTTGATTTTATTAAACTTTTACTAAAAAATCTTCATGCCATTTTATTAAACTGTGTTATATAACATAGTTTAATAAAATAGTGCGTCATATCACCTATTAAATAGTATCTGCTGCCTCTAAGTAGGACTCTGCAAAATAAGTAATGGGTATAGGTTGTAGTTTGCTCTATTATTACCCACTTGGCTATCATCCATAAAACAATCTATTTTACCCGCGATACATGAAACTATAATGACTCTCTCTTCTAATTCAGGCTTATCATCATCAATAACCGCTGATCAACCCTGCGAACAACGAGCCAAACAGCTCAATAGCCAATGTCGCTGCATCTCGCTCAATCGGGAAGCCATGCATGCCGAATTAAAACAACGGCAAGACGATAGCAATTTGTATCATAAGATCTTTGAAGACCGCCCTCACCTCTTTGCCGAATCCGCCGTATTTGTCACTGATACGTGCCTGCAAAAACAACACTGCATCATTGCTGCCATAGAAAGCGTTATCGCTTTACCGGCTTATCAGGAATGTGTACTTGCCTACGCGCCCGACACGGCGACATATATTCCCAAGGCGCACGGCGTTTTTTTTGGTTATGACTTTCATTTAAGCGATGACGGGCCACAATTGATTGAAATAAACACCAATGCGGGCGGTGCCTTACTTAACGCCATCGTGTTGCGCAGCCAGAAAGTCTGTTGTGATCTGACCGAGAAAGAATTACCCACAAACACCATTAATGCCACCCTCTCCACTGACCCGGAACAGGCATTTTTTGAGATGTTTCTTGAAGAATGGCAGGCTGAACGCGGCCAACAGCCTTTACGTTCAATCGCTATCGTTGATGAAAATCCACAAAGCCAATACATGCTGCCGGAGTTTCTTTTGTTTAAAAAACTCTTTGAACAAAACAACATCAATGCCGTAATTTGTGACCCATCAGAGCTTGTTTATAAAGACCAGGCGCTTTGGCACGAAAATCAATGTATCGATCTGGTCTACAATCGGCTGACAGATTTTGGCTTGAAAGCGACTGCGCATAAAGCTTTACTGGACGCCTACCTGGCAGAATCGGTTGTGGTTACCCCGCATCCACGAGCCCACGCGCTTTACGCCGATAAAAGAAACCTGACACTACTGACTGACGAAGCCGCCTTAATAAATTTCGGCGTTGACGCAACAACCAGAGCCATACTGCTTGCCGGCATTGCCCATACCGTTTCAGTAAATCCTGACGAGGCCGATAGTTTATGGGCAGGTCGCAAGCATCTATTTTTTAAACCCGCCAAAGGTTATGGCAGCAAAGCCGCCTACCGTGGTGACAAACTGACCAAGCGGGTATTCGGTGAAATTTTACAGGGAGACTATGTAGCGCAAACCCTTGTGCAGCCCAGCGAGCGACAATTGGAAGTCGACAATAAAATCGTGAATTTTAAACTTGACCTGCGTCATTACGTTTATAAAGGCCAAACGCAATTAATAAGCGCCCGTTTATACCAGGGACAAACCACCAATTTCCGGACGCCTGGCGGCGGCTTTGCCCAAGTGGTAGTGGTTCCTTGCCGGGATGATGAAATACGCAGCTAATTCAAGCTACTCAGCTTCATCGGCTACCTATTTAAGGCGGGACAGTTTATGGTTAAATCGTTCACTGAGCCGAGCCGAAGCGGACAACTCGCTTCGACTCCGCTCAGCGAACGGTCTCTTTTGATGCTTTATCGTTAAGTTAACCGTATTGACGGTTAAGCCTTTTTGCTTGTCCCGTCTAAAGTGGGTAGCCGTTTCATCCAAAAAATACGTTCCTTTATTTTTCCATTTTGGAAATATTATTGTTTACAGGTAATTTTTTAAATGTTATAAATTACAAAAAAAAGCTCACAATAGCCGCTAGCAATCACAATGGCCGTTAATTTTATTTTTCCAATTTCAAAGGCCAGCCAAAAATGGATATATCTGATGGCAAATTGATGACAGACGCTGATTCGGCTGAGTCATTTATTTACTTGTTGCTGTACTGAGTCAATTGACCCCTGAGAGTCGTCATGATATCCCATGCTTTGACCATCGTGATAAATGAACTGTATGCACATATTGATGATACTTATTACTTGGGTAAATTAGGCGATCCTACAACAGTAAAATTGGGTAATCTTGCAGAGGGTGTTACTGCCGAGGCAGATTTAAGAAATAAACTGATCTTGTCTATGGTGAACATCAAGGAAGAAAAAACCCTAAAAAATCTTCCTAATCATGTGCGTAATGACATAACGTTAACCACCATTTATGAAAACCCGCCGGTTTTTCTCAACTTTCAGATTTTAATTGCCGCGACTCACCCCACGTACACCAATGCCTTACTAGTGTTGTCCAGAGCCATTCGGTTTTTTCAATTCAAGAATGTATTTACTCAAGATAATGTTAAACCAGACTCCATTACCAAAGATTGCCCCGATAATGAGCTTGATCGATTAGAATCTTTCAAACTCATTTTTGATTTGTATTCTCCGACGATGGAAGAAGTCAACCACTTATGGGGTACGTTAGGTGGCAAGCAGTACCCCTTTGTTTTATACACGCTACGAATGCTGGATCTAAAATTCAGCGCAGTACAAAGCGAACGCAGCGTTATTACTGAAGTTGTCAGTGATTTTTACCACAAAAATCCGGCGGTAAACTCATGAGCGAACGCTTAAGCCACAGCTACCAGAAATTATTTCAGGTACATATTCTTCATCACTATTGGCTGGATAATGGCAAAGAATTATTTGATACGCTAGCCAAGAATTTGTCGGAGCAACATTTAAGCAGTTATGATGTCCGCCAGTTTTTATCTATTGCACCGACGCCAACTACAGCCAAATCGTTGTCGGGTTTTGGTTGTATCTTCAAAAACACAGCGCTGGGTTTTGTAGTGATGGCACCTAAGCTATCGGTATTACCTCAGGATATGCAATTTGAATTTGTGCTTACGGTAAAAAATCCTGATTTTTTCAACTATACCGCGCTCACAATTCGACCTCAACCTATTATCGAACGCTATCAGAAAGCCGAAAATAAAACTTGGCGGTATAAAAAAAACGTGGCGGTTTTATCCAATTTGACGGGGGAGACAAGGACTGGTGACCCTAATAAACCCTTGTATTTATCCGAGGATGGTTCTAAAAAAACCTTATATTTATCCAAGCCCATTCCGATTCGGAATCCGCTTTTATCCGATGACGACCCGGCCGAAGCGTTAGTGCAAATGGGCGATGCCTTAATGCAATTAATTGGCGATCAACCCGATGCAGGACTACAGGAAATCGTCCCTAAAGCCAGTGAAATGCCCGTTTGCGTTCATCAAGGAGATGTACCGGCTGAGGGCTTATTACTAGGGGATATTCCGGATGATGTTTTTGCCCTGATTCGCCTGGCGACAGTAAGGACGGATAACGACGAATTCAGTTTTATTACAGCGGCAGGCATGGCCAAAACGCCTGCACCGGTTTTTCAAATTCGCTTTAAAAACCGCTCAACGCAATGGCAGTACTATCATGGCAATACCGGTAAAAATGCCCCGCCATTCTTTGTTGAACCCGCTCCATTACCACTGACTTTTTTTGGCAATGCCAGCCCTGCTCCGAATAAAAAACAAAAGCCGCCTCAAGGCTTGGTAGTACCTCAAACCGATGAAAGTGTTCCGCCCAAAGTGCTAGGACTTCGCTCCGAAATCTTTGAATAATGTCTATGATCATAAAACTAAACGGTGAAAAATATGGCAGCAACAGCTTATAAAACTCCCGGAGTCTATGTCGAAGAGATTCCCAAATTCCCACCCTCCATTGCCGCAGTGGAGACTGCGATACCGGCGTTTATCGGGTATACGGAGAAGGCCTTAAAGAAAAATGAATCGCTCCTCGATAAACCGACCCGCATTGAATCCATTGCTGAATTTGAGGAAATGTTTGGCGGTGCCCCGCCACAGAAAATGGAAGTTTATTTAGACAACAATGATGCTTATGTGGACGCAAAGAAGGAACAAGGCTTTTTACTTTACGACAGCTTAAGGCTTTTTTATGCCAACGGCGGCGGAAACGCCTATATCGTATCAGTGGGCAGCTATGATGACACCATCGCCAAGGATAAATTGATTGAGGGTATCAAAAAGCTCGAAATAGAAGACGAACCCACTATTCTACTTTTTCCGGATGCTGTTAGTTTAACAGGCCTCACTGATTTGTATGACGTTCAAGTTGAGGCATTAACCCAATGTAACAAGCTACAAGACAGGGTAACAGTCTGTGATGTGATTAATACTGACAAAGACTTTGGTGTGAATGTACAGGCCTTACGAAACGGTATAGGGATTAACTATCTTAAATATGGAGCGGCCTATGGACCCTGGATTAATTCAAGCCTGCCGAGATTTGTTTATCATAGGGATTTAACAATAAAACGGGGTGATACAAATGGAGAAAACGTAAAACTGAACAGCCTCACGACTGACAAAGCAATTTTACAAATATTGAATGACGTTAAAAAAGCAGAAGAGGCGGTTGATTTATTGAAAGACGCTGAATCTAAATTTCCAGGGTCAGCTGCTGATAAAAAATGGCAGGATATTTTGAAGTTAAAATCCGATGCCTATAACGCCCTTAAACCCTCCCAAGGAGACATTACAGCTTACGAGGTAGCATTGAAAGGTATCTATGATCTATTGGCAACTATTCTTGCTGATGTAAAAATCATGGTTGAAGGATTGCCTGATATTCATAGTTCTAAAGATGCCGTGCCTACGGGGAAAACTAAAGATTTTATTTTAAAGACTGATATTGATCAGTATCTGGCAAGCTCCCAACTGAAAAAGGTGTTTGATGTACTTGCAGCGCATTACAATTATTTGCGTAAAGACGATAACGGAAAAACCTTTATTTTTTCTGACGGTCTGACTTCCGATTTGGTTAAAGGTATTCCATTGCTAGGTTATGCAAACTTTGCTAATTTCCAAACCATCTCCGACGTTTCAATTGAGAATGCTTATAACGCAACAGCTCTTAACGCATTGGTTACAGCAAAAGTTAAAGCAGATAAAGCAAAAGTTAAAGCAGTTGCAGCAAACATACAGGTACCAGACGCCGCTACAGTTGTATCAGCTGCGGCAGATGTATTAACGGCCGCTGAACTTGTATTGACCGTAGATAAAAATCTAACAACAGCAATCACGGCAAAAAAAAGAGCAGCTGATGCAAAAGCAAAAGCAGAAGATGCAGCGGTAGAAAATCCGCAAGTAACAGCAAATATAAAGGCGGCGGCAGATGAAGTAGCAGCAACAGCCATTGATGTGCAGTCAGCGGCAGCTGAAGCACTTGCTGGGGCTGCAAAAGCAGCCGCCGATCTCGCTAAAAATGCTGCTATGAAAGCGAGTGATTCAATAATTGCTCTATTTCGTTTTGCCCAAAATTCAGCAGCAGAGTATGAGAAAAAATTTAATGAAGGCTTGCTCAATAGCTTTGGGGCCTATAAAAATATAGTATCCAAGGCCGCCGAAGCACTCAATCTTCTTCCTCCTAGCGGCGCTATTGCCGGTGTCTATGCCGCCGTTGATCGTGATCGTGGTGTCTGGAAAGCGCCTGCCAATGTCAGCCTTAACGCTGTCATCAGCCCTGCCGTAAAAATAAGCCACGAGCAGCAAGGTGGGTACAACGTCGATGTCAATGCCGGCAAATCCATCAACATTATTCGTTCCTTCACAGGTAAAGGCACTCTCGTATGGGGCGCCCGCACCTTGGCCGGTAACGACAACGAATGGCGCTATATCAGTGTGCGGCGTTTCTTCAATTTTGTGGAAGAGTCCGTTAAAAAAGCCACCGAGCAATTTGTGTTTGAGCCGAACGACGCCAACACCTGGGTGAAAATTCAAGCTATGATCGAAAATTTCCTGACTACGCTCTGGCGGCAGGGCGCTTTACAAGGCATAAAACCGGAACATGCGTTTTATGTGGCGGTGGGCTTGGGCAAAACCATGACGCCGCTGGACATCCTCGAAGGCCGCATGATTATTGAAATCGGTATGGCGGCAGTGCGTCCTGCTGAATTTATCATTCTCAAGTTCTCGCACAAAATGGCTGAATCCTAACACTATCCATTCATCAAGCTTAAAGGATAATTATCATGGCACAAGAATATCCAATTCCACGGTTTCATTTTCAGGTTGACTGGGGTGGCGCGAAAATCAGTTTTACTGAAGTCACAGGACTGGTTATGGAACGAGAAAAAATCGAATACCGACACAGCGACAGCAAGGATTTTAATAAAATCGCCATGCCGGGTATGGTCAAAAATGCCAACATCACTTTAAAACGCGGTAAATTTGAAGGTGATTTTGACTATAACACCTGGCTGGATGAAATCGCCAACGAGCGCGTTGAAAAACGTCGGGACTTGACTATTCGGCTACTCAACGAAAAACACGTGCCGGTCGCCGCATGGACGGCCGCCCGCTGTTTTCCGGTCAAGGTCACGGCTCCCGACCTTAAATCGGATGCCAATGAAATTGCGGTAGAAAGCATTGAAGTGGCGCATGAAGGTTTGAAATTAATGAAAGTCTAAATACTGGTAAGCCCGATATGTCAGAAAAAATGATTGATTACTATCCGCCGCTAGGGTTTTACTACAAAGTGACCTTTGGTATAGGCGAAGGCAAAAATGATGTACGTTTTCAGACGGTATCGGGTTTAACGGTTGAATATGATTACGAACCTTTTAAAGAAGGCGGCGAAAATCGTTTTGAACACAAACTGCCCGTGCGGACTAAATACGCCGATTTGGTATTAAAGCGCGGTATGCTGACCGACTCGACCGTGCTGAATTGGTTTCTGGATGCGTTTAATCATCGGGCATTTAAACCAGCGGATATAAGTGTGATTTTAATGAACGAAAAAAGTGAAGCGTTACGCACTTGGAATATCGTTCATGCCATTCCAAAAAAATGGCTGGTCAGTGATTTGAATGCCAATGAAAGTGCGGTTGTTATTGAAACACTGGAATTGACTTATCGCTATTTCAGTATTTTGTAGGCGCGAATTCATTCGCACTGTGCGGATAAAAATCCGTACCTTACGCAGTGGATTAATATAAGTGGAAACGTAGTCATGCCCATTGAGATAAAAGAGCTGCATATTCATGTCGTGGTTAATACCGCATCAGGAGGTCAAGCGGCAAAGCAACCAACAGCGAGTGATGGCGGGAATAATAATCATGGTGGTGATAAAGACACTATTGTTGCCGAATGTGTCGAACAGGTATTAGAAATACTGAAAAACAAAAAGGAACGCTGATGGCTAATGACACAGGCAAATTAGAAAAGATGCTAATTCTGGCTTACGCTGATTCCCAAAAAGCGGAGGATGGCGTTGCCAGTAATGCGGATGATAAGTTTGAGGCATTAATAAATCCAGAGAGCTATGCCATTGAATATAGGTTTAAATTTGCTGAAGCACAGGGACAGGGGTCTAGCGGTAAGCAATTAAAATATGAAAGTACCGAGCCATTGGAGATGACTTTTGAATTTTTATTCGATGGTACGGGCATTATTGATGGTGAATGGCGCACTAAAAAAGGTGACCCACCTGTTGATGGGAAAGGCAATCCGCAAGATTCTATCGTTGAAGGTATTCAAAAATTCAAACGTGCCTTGCTTGAATACAAAGGTGATTCTCACGAGCCGCGTCATTTAAAGCTGGTGTGGGGGAAAAATTCTATTTTCAAGGGGCGAGCCACTGAAGTCAGTATTAACTACAAACTGTTTAAACCAGACGGTACGCCGATTCGAGCGGTTGCCAAAGTAAAGTTTAAAAGTAGCATCGAAGAGACAAAACGCGCTTTGCAGGAAGATAAAAAATCCGCTGATCTTACCCATGTTCGCAAAGTCAAAGCAGGCGATACTCTACCATTGATGTGCGAACGCATTTATGGAGACTCGAAATATTATCTACAAATAGCAACAGTAAATAGGCTGAGCAATTTTCGTTCTTTACTCCCTGGAACTGAGCTGATTTTTCCACCGATAGACAAAACTGTTAAAGCAACGTGAGCAACGAATCGACTATTCCAACGCCTGCAACACCTGATGTTTGTACGGCGGCAATTCTCATCGATGGAGCAGAAATCTCTGGCGAGTTTCATGTGCTGTCTGTTTATGTGACACGAGAGTTAAATCGAATTCCTACAGCCACGATTCATTTACAAGACGGCGAGGCAGCTAAAGCGACCTTTAAAGCCAGCAATACCGCGCATTTTATTCCGGGCAAAAAAATAGACATCCAACTCGGTTATCGCTCACATAATGATTCGGTATTCAAAGGTATTATCGTTAAACACAGCATCAAAATCCGCAACAGCGGTAGTTTACTAATTTTGGAATGCCGTGATGAAGCGGTAAAAATGACCAGTGGTGCAAATAGCCGTTATTACATTGACAAAAAAGACAGTGAGATCATGGAAGACATTATTGATTTGCATGGTTTACAAAAAGACATCAAAGCGACTACTCTCAGCCATAAAGAAATCGTCCAGTATGATGCCAGTGACTGGGATTTTCTGGTTTGTCGCGCAGAAGCCAATGGACTGATTGTTAACGTTGAGAATGGCAAAATTATCGTTGCTCCCCCGGCAACAGGCGAGCAATCCGTGCTTAAAGTCCAGTATGGCGGAACCTTGCTGGAACTGGATGCAGAAATTGATGCCCGCTGGCAAAGCAAAGGCGTAACTGCCCATAGCTGGAATGCCACGGATCAGGAAATTGTCAGCACAGAAGCTAAAGAACCGACTACTACCAATAATGGCAATCTGACTGCTAGCGAACTTGCAGATGTCATTGGCGGCGAAGCATGTATTATCAGACACGGCGGCAAACTCAGCGAACCCGAATTACAGGCATGGGCGGATGGACGGTTATTGAAAGAACGCTTGGCAAAAGTACGCGGACGGGCAAAATTCCAAGGCTTTGCGGGTGTTATGCCAGATAAAGTCATTGAAATAAGCGGTATCGGCGAACGCTTTGAAGGTAAGCTCTATGTATCCGGCATACGCCACAGTTTTGCCAAAGGCGATTGGCATACCGATGTGCAACTCGGATTAAATACCGAACTATTCGCCGAGATTCATAATCTTCGCCCCCTGCCCGCATCAGGTTTATTGCCCGCTGTGAGTGGGTTACAAATTGGCATTGTCACCGTACTGGAAAATGACCCCGATGGCGAAGACCGTATTAAAGTTCGCTTGCCGATGATTAGTACATCAGAAGAAGGTATCTGGGCGCGAATTGCCACCTTGGATGCAGGTAAACAACGCGGTACATTTTTTCGTCCTGAAATCGGTGATGAAGTCATTGTCGGATTTCTTAACGATGATCCGCGTTATCCCGTGATTTTGGGTATGTGTCACAGCAGCGCGAAACCCGCACCCGAACCTGCTAAAGATGATAATCATCGTAAAGGTTATGTCAGCCGCGAAAAAATGAAATTGACCTTTGATGATGAAAAAAAAATCATCACTTTAGAAACACCAGGCGGCAACAAAATCACCATTTCCGATGAAGACAAAGGCATCGTGTTTGAAGACCAAAACAGTAACAAAATCACTTTGAATGACAGTGGCATCAAAATCGAAAGCAGTAAAGAGCTAAGTTTAAAAGCTGATAAAGATGTCAAAACTGAAGGTATGAATATCGAGTTAAAAGCACAAACTGCATTCAAGGCATCGGGTAGCGGCAGTGCCGAAGTCTCTGGAGCGAGTACAACTATAAAAGGCAGTGCCACTACCGTTATTAAAGGTGGCATGGTGCAAATTAATTAATAGAGGTTATAAACAATGCCACCTGCTGCTCGCATCACCGATATGATTGTTAGTAGTGCGACTTTTGGCGCACCAGTACCTATTATGCCGCCTGGTGCGCCAACGGTTTTGATTGCAGGACTACCTGCTGCCTGCATGGGTGATAGCTGTGGAGTCGATGCCATTATCAAAGGCTCGGCAACCGTAATGATAGGCGGAATGCCCGCTGCCAGAATTGCTGATCCAACCGCTGCGGGTGGTGTGGTTATGCCACCTGGCGCATTGACCGTACAAATCGGAGGTTAAAATGGAAAATTCTTTTTTGGGTCGTGGCTGGTCGTTTCCACCGTCTTTTAATTTAGGTAATGGAAGTGTCAATATGCTGGAACGCGAAGATGATATAGCCTCCAGTCTGGAAATACTGCTAGGGACAATACGCGGCGAACGGATTATGTTGCCGCAATATGGCTGTAACTTGGATGAATTGTTATTCGAAAATCTCGATACGCGTATGAAAACCCTGATGGCAGATACCATCGAATCCGCTATTTTGTACCACGAACCGCGTATTGAGCTGGAAAGCGTCAATCTGGATGATAGCCAGGAATTGGAGGGTGTCGTGTTGATAGAAATTATCTATCGGGTTAAATCCACTAATTCGAGATTCAATTTTGTATATCCGTATTACAAATTGCAAGGGACTGATATTAATCTAACCAGCACCGTTAACCTTTTGCCTGATAGTGTTTGATTATGACTGCTGACAAATGCGAACCAAACATCGACACCTTAAGACTGATTCATCAGGGAACCAGTCAGGATCAGCGCGTTTCTGCCCAACTGAAACCCGATTATGTAAAAGTCGATGAGCGAAAAATTGAAAATGATGTGGTGTTTGCCAAAGCGTATTCCAGCTATTTGAAATTTTACGGTAGCAATAACACGGCAACAGGTGATTGGGAGGTGTTTTTTAGTCGTGATGTCTCCGTACAACTGGCAATGGCAGCGATACAAGATATTGAATATTACAAAATCAATGTTAAAGAGTCATTCGATTTTTTAAATAATCGGGAACATAAAGACAGCGAGCTTGAATTAAAGAATCAGTTAGGCTGCTTGTTTAGCAGTATTGGAACTTTAGCTAAACAGTTAGACGATTTAAAAGAAAGCTTACCCATAGAGATTCCATTAAAACATACAATACAAAATTTAATTCAAAACCAACTAGCGTCAGGATTCAGGCAATTAATATTACACTATAGAGACGGATTGACTCCTAATCCTCCTGCGCCACCTAATGCGCCTTATCTAAATGATGTAAAACCAAAATTCGACATCATGGGAGCAATGGCAACATTTAAAGAGGTAAGAGATCAGGGGCTTTCCAAAGATTGGATTACGGAAGATAAAACTTCCAACTGGGCTGATTACTTAAAAAACCTAAACGATTCGATAAAATATCCCGCAACAAAAATTTATGGTGGTGGAAATACGATTTTCGAGCGACTTAACCATATCGCCACCCACAACCTATTCACCGCTATTTTCGACCAATTCTTAAAAGTCTTTGCGCGTGTTGTCATTGATGCAAAAGCCGAACTGGAAAAAACTTTTGGCGATTGGAACAAGCACGAACCGCACTACGCACTGTTTCTGGCTTTTTTAAAGCTGTTTGATTATGCACGGATGGAAACCAATACCTTAACCCAACGGCATCTGGATTTTTATTACCGCGATATTTTAAGACTCAAGGAAAAACCCGCTGAACCCAGTCACGTGCATCTGTTAATCGAATTAGCCAAACACGTTGATGCGCACGAGATAAAAAAAGATGAACTATTTAAAGCAGGCAAAGATGATTTAGGTGTCGAGGTCTTTTTTGCCAATGAGCGGGATTTTGTTGCCAATCAAGCCAAAGTAACCGAATTAAAAACACTGTATCGACATAAATACGATCCAAAGAAACCAAATGACTTAGATAATCGCTTATTTGCATCACCTAAAGCAGATTCTGCCGATGGTTTAGGGGCAAAACTCACAACAGTTGATCAATCCTGGCATCCTTTTTCGAATAAAGTTTATGAAAACGGGAAATTAACCCAAATTAATATGCCGCAGGCGGAAGTGGGTTTTGCGATTGCCTCGCATTATTTATGGTTGGCGGAAGGGACTCGTATCATTACCGTTGATTTTACAATTGACGGAGCTACTGATTCAAACTTGAATGGTAGCGATGATGTAATTTGTCTTGTTACAACTGAGAAGGAGTGGTTTCCGGCCAAAGTCACTACATTCAAGTTATCTTCTAATAAGAGCCAGTTACAGTTAATCATTAATTTAGATGGCGCTGACCCTGCTATTACACCCTATTCAGCTAAAAGTCATGGATACCAGTTTGAAACTGATTTGCCAATGTTGCTTGTTAAGCTTGCTCATAGTGATAAAGCAAATTTTATTTACGCCTCGCTCGAAGCAATGACTGTGCAGAAAATTGCGATAACAGCCGATGTGATAGGCTTAAAAACTCTGGCAGTGTCCAATGATTTTGGTTCGGTCGATACTTCAAAACCATTTCAACCATTTGGTGCATTACCCTTTGCAAACAGTGCGTTGATTATTGGCTCAAAAGAAGTATTTCAAAAAGTACTCGCCAGTGTAACTGTCAATGTTAAATGGCAAAATCCGCCTAAACCTTATAAAAAGACTGTCAACGTCAATTTCAAATACTTACAAAATAGTGCATGGTCTTTACCAATTAATACATACGGTATTAAGAAGTTGCCTAAGTCAAATGGACAGGTCATTTTTGATTTAAACTTCAGCACTTTGGACTCAGAAAAACTGTCTGTCAATATCCCAGATTTTTCGGACTCAGAATTTTACAATACCAACACCAGACACGGTTTTATTCGTTTAGAAATCGATACTGATTTTGGTCAAAGTCAATATGAGCAAGAGTTATTTAATTACATAGCTAAAACATTAAATATCGAAAGCAACATAACAAATATCATAAACAAGGTTGATACTGTCAAAAATAGCTTAAATGGAGTCAAGGCAGTAAGTGATGTGAGTGCTACCAAAGCCACCATTGCGCAAGCTATTAGTAACTCGGAAGTAATTAAATCTGATTTGAAAAATGTCAAGGACACAGCTACTGAAAAAAAACCCACCCCACCCGTCGGTCCATTCGTTGCTGAACTTACTTTAGATTACACCACAGCTAAGCAGGTCACTCAACTGAATAGCGATGAGTTAACGTTTAAAAAACGCCCCGCAAAATTTTTTCATGTAACACCTTTTGGTCAATGCGAGCAACATGGTTTGTTAAATGCCCTGAAAAAAGTTTTTCTTGTTCCCCAATTTGATAACGCCGAATTTTACATCGGCATAACGGGTCTAAAGCCTCCACAAAACCTTGCGCTACTTTTCCAGGTTGCGGACGGCACTGCCGACCCGCTTTTAACCCACCCAAGCATTCAATGGAGTTATCTTGGCAATAACGAATGGCTGGAATTTGGTCAATATGATGTGCAGGACAACACCAATGGCTTGATTAATTCGGGCATTATTACCTTCGCCATGCCTGACACAGCGACAGCAACCAATACCCTGCTACCCGCTGGACAACACTGGCTTAAAGCGGCGGTAACTGAAAAAAGTGAGGCAGTCTGTAAATTATTAGCCGTATCCGCACAAAGTTTAAAAGTGACGTTTGATAACCAAAATAATGACCCTGCTTTTTTGGCAAACACCTTAGCCGCTGAAACCATCAATAAACTTAAACAACCTGATGCGGCGGTTAAAAAAGTCAGTCAACCGTTTGCCAATTTTGGTGGTCGTGCCGCTGAACAAGCCAGCACTTTTTATACGCGTGTTAGTGAACGCTTACGCCATAAAGATCGCACCATCACCCTTTGGGATTATGAACACTTGATACTGGAAGCCTTTCCGCAAATTTATCGAGTGAAATGTTTAAACCATACGCAGTATGTACCTGATGAAACAGGGCAGGGCATTTACGATGAACTTGCGCCTGGGCATATTACCATCGTTACCCTACCTAATCAGCAATACCATAATCTGCATAATCCGCTGCGCCCTTACACCAGTCTTGGCGTATTGGCAGAAATTGAAGCCTTTTTACAAAAAAAGCTGTCGTGCTTTGTCAAGCTGTACGTTAAAAATCCGCAATTTGAAGAAGTTAGAGTCGGTTTTAAAGTGAAGTTTTACGAGGGTTTCGACAAAAGTTTTTATACAAAAACGCTGGATACCGCAATTACCCATTTTCTTTCTCCATGGGCATTTTCAGACGGTGGCAATCCGACTTTTGGTGGCAAAGTGTATTTATCCACCCTACTTAATTTTGTCGAAGAGCAACCTTATGTTGATTATGTCACTGACTTTAGCTTTATAAAATCCGAAACGGATCGCAGTGGTGTACTGGCTGTTAGCGAAATAGAAGGCTCAAAAGCAATCTCGATCTTAGTATCCGCCAACCAGCACAAAATAGAAGATGCCCTTAATTCGGATCAGACCATCGACTCTGGCGAACCCTGCGGGTGTCCATCATGAACAAGCTACCTGACAGCATACCCAAACAACCCACGCTGAAAATAGCTGAAGATTATTATCAACTTCGGCGTGTCGGCATCGGTTTTATTGAAAAAATGGCAAGTGAGGGATGGACGGATTACAACACCCATGATCCAGGTATCACTATCCTTGAAGCCTTGTGTTTTACAATTACCGATCTGGCTTATCGGGCAAACTGGGATATTCAGGATTTACTCACTCCCGAAAATCCTCCCGCTGATTCAACTCAACCTTTTCCTAATCAGGCATTTTTTACTGCCAGAGATATTCTCACGGTTAATCCTGTCACGCCCGATGATTTTCGCCGTTTATTAATTGATCTAGTGGGGGTTCGCAATGCGTGGGTGTTGTGCAGTCATTGCAGTTGTGAGTTCGGCTATTACACCAACTATCAAAATGGACAGTTACAACTCTCTTATCAACCACCACAGCCTGATACAGCCAGATTGTCAGCTCCCAAAAAAGTTGAACTAAACGGCTTGTATGAAGTGTTGCTTGAACTTGAAGCTGATCCTGAATTTGGTGACTTGAATGATCACAAAATCGAGCATAGTTATACGGTTTTTGATAACGAGGGCAATCCACATTCCGTGATTCTGGAAATGCGTTTTCCGAATGACGGCTTGGCGCGTAACGGGCTATTCAATAATAAAGAGGCTGCCTTTAAGTTACTCAACGTTGAAATAGCTACCAGCACAGCGTTTAACAAACTCACCGTTCCAGATTTACGCAATCATTGGCGCAATGTTTTTTTTGTGCGTTTCACGATAAAAATAAAAGGTGAAAAAAACGATGTTACGGAGCAGGCTGCAATACGCCTGTTTGGCGATATAACCGCTAAAAACGATGCAAATATCCTTACTGCTATACAAGCAGCGTTGAATAATGCAGGCTTTATTGATCGCTACTGGAACAAGCTGCTTAAAATCAACGAAGCGGTGGAAGCCGCTAAAACTGCATTGCAGCAACACCGCAATCTCGATGAAGAATTCTGCCACGTCAACAGCGTCAATATTGAAGACATCGCCGTTTGTGCTGACATAGAAGTTACCCCCGATGCCGATATTGAGCGGGTACAGGCACAAATCTGGTTTGAAATAGAAAACTATTTTAATCCACCCATACGCTTTTACAGCTTGCAGGAATTGTTGGATAACGACACGCCCGTAGAAACCATTTTTAATGGCCCTGTACTTAACTGTGGTTTCATCAAAGATGACGAATTACAAGCTGCCGAGTTAAGAACCACACTGCGTACCTCAGACATTATCAATCGTTTAGTACATATTGATGGTGTGGTGGCAGTCAACAACCTGTTGCTGAGCAAATATGATGCCGAAGGCAGGCTGGTAAAAGGTCAGGCAGACCCAACAGAAACAGGCTTTGACAGCAATAAAACCAGCGCGGCGTGGGTGCTGACTGTCAAGGATAAACACCAGCCCAGACTGTATCACAATCTGTCACGGTTTTTGTTTTTTAAAAATGGTTTGCCATTTATGCCTAGAATGGATGAAGCCTATCAAACATTGACTCAACTACATGGCGAAGCGGAACGCCAAAAAATTAAAGAACCCCTAATGGACTTACCGATTCCTTCGGGGATATTCCGCAATCCCGAAGATTATTTTCCACTTCAATACAGCTTTCCATTAACTTACGGCATCGGTACTGAAGGCTTGCCAGCAGGCGCATCGCCAGAACGTAAGGCGCAAGCCAAGCAACTGAAAGCCTATTTAATGGTTTTTGAACAACTGTTAGTCAATGCTTTGGCGCAACTGACCCATGCTGGACAATTATTTTCGCTGGATTATTCAATTGACAGAACCTATTTCGTCAGAGAACTGGGCGAAAAACTGATTCAGGGTTATGACGGTTTGCTCAACGGTTTCAATAAAACCGCCTTGCAAGCCATCACCGAAACACCGCCCGAATTTCACCAACGCCGCAACCGTTTTCTCGATCATATCATGGCACGCTTTGGCGAACAATTCGGTGAATATGCGATGTTATTAACCAACTACAATGGACAACAAGTCGCGCTTGACCGCTTAATTGAAGATAAAATTTCTTTTCTCAAAGCCTATCCCTTGATTAGTAGCGGTCGAAGTAAAGCTTTTAATTTTAAAGACTATCCCTCCGCACCTGATAATTTTCCCGTGCTTAAAAAGCGGGTTAGTTTGTTGTTAGGTTATCCCAATCTAGCGTTTGTATGGAATATCGCTGAAACTTCACACGGACATTATAAAGCCGAGTTTCAATTAACTGGTCAAAACTACAAGTTATGGCTAACAGGAAAATTTACACTGCCTGCTGATGATATAAGTTCTGCTAATGCGCAAGCCTATGGGGAACTCATGACGCAAATAATAAAGCTTGGTGCCTATAAAATCGTTAAAAAGACGGGTCATTACAAGCTTAAGTTGACCGATGTTCATCATAGAGTCATGGCGCAAGTACCATCGAAATTTGATACTAAAACGGAAGCAATTCAATATAGGGATGAATTAGTGCAATGGGGTGCTAACGAGCGTGCCATTATCGTAGAGCATCTGTTATTAAGACCTAAATTTCCAGGTGACGCGCTTTATCCTGTTCACGCTGACGATGCTTGCAATCTTTGTGCTGATATAGACCCTTATTCATTCCGTTTAACATTTGTCATGCCAGGCTGGACAGCACCTTATAACATTAACATGGAAATGCGCCGTTTCGCGGAACGAACTATTCGTCAAGAAACTCCCGCCCATATATTGGCGAAAATCTGTTGGGTGGATAATACGGGCGTTGAATTTAATCCCTGTGGCGTAGGTATATTGGAAACGATTGCTGAACTGCTGGAAAAAGATGCAAGCTCTGTCAGCAAAGCTTGCGAATGCGCCAAAAACATATTTAAACTTTATAACGATACTTTTAAATTATGGTTTGATCCGATTAAAACCCAGCATTGGCTAAAAATCACTTGGGAATTAAAAATTGCTAAATTGTTTAAAAAAATTAACAAGCACAATCTTAACTGTGCTGGTTCTGTATCAGAGGATACTTGGCAAAATATTCATAACCAATTATTAGCCTATTTTACCGATATTGCCTTATATGGTTGGCAATTTGAACGCTTTGAAACTGCATGGTATATGTGGCTGGAAGCCAATGCCAAAATTGATTGGACAGAAGTCTGCTTACAAGAACGGGTATTGGCTATTTTAAAAGCAGGTATTGATACTACTCAGCCAATGCCTACGAAAAAAGCGATATGTAACTGTGCTGCTAAAATAATCGGCGGTTATGCAGAACAATTTTATACAGAGATGCAAAATACAATAGCCGACCCTAACGGTCTGACTTGGAAAGACTTTAAATTACCAGAACTAGAAATTAAAAGCTTTAGCTCTTTATCACTATCAGATAAAACCAAAACAAAACTAACAGATTTATTGATTGGTAAAAATGGCTTATACACAGGTTGGATTGAAGTCTCTTATCGCCTATGGATAGTCGTCAACCTGCTTAGCCAACTACGCAACACCTATCCAGGTGCAACGTTACATGACTGTGACGATGGCAGCGACCAAAATCCGGTACGCCTTGGCAGTACCGCACTGGGTAATTATCCACTGCGCTCATCCGCTAACTAAAACTTTTTACAACGGTGATTTCGCTATGAACCCTACACAAGATAATAACAACTATCCCGTTTTTGAAGTCAATCAAGTGTTGACTAATAAACATTTGAATCAGGCGGTTAATTATCTGGATGAACAAGAACGTCTTACCCGCGCTAATCTGATTGGTATCGGTATCGTGTGCGGTTTGGAAATCAGCGTTGATACGACAAAATCGACTATCACTATTACTAAGGGCTGTGGTATTACCTCGGAAGGTTATCTTATCGTTCAGCCTGAAAACGCCACTTTAGGATATTATAAAAGATATATTCCCCCCGAAGATATTGAATACCCGCTGTTTACAAAACTGGATGAAACAGGAGATAAGCCGAAAAAAGTACCCTATGAACTTTGGGAAATTGTTGAAGACAACCTTGATGATAATAAAACAGGTGTAATCCCCTTACCATTGGTTGATTTTTGGGGTGCTGGTGAAAAAGTCGTACTACTATTTCTCGAATTAAAAAAAGATAATCTGCGTAGTTGCACGCCCAATAGTTGCGATGACCAAGGCTCTAAAGTAACAGCAACCCTGCGACCATTATTAATTGAAAAAGCACATCTTGATAAAATCATTGCAACGAACATCGAAGTCAATCAACTGGGAGAAGCTAACTCTGTTTTTTTTGACCGCGAAGCCGTGTTGGCCGCACAACTGAACTTACCCGATTTTCGTCTACCACGTTATAAACTGCCCCACGATCGCTCTATCGGCTCTGAAGATATATTGGCAGCTTTCAATGCGGTTTTTAACAGAGATGACAGTAAATTAGCAAGGAAAATAGGAGTCGCACTTAGCCAAGCTTACTTAGCATTCAAACCTATCGTACAAGACCTATTTCCAGACGATGATCCGTTTGCTGATTTTAATACAAAATTTGGCTTTTTAGACACCATACCAACTACCTCGAACCAAGTACGTTTTTTGCAATATTATTACGATTTCTTCGATGACATAATTAAAGCCTATGATGAATTTCGCTGGAAAGGCGTGGCGTTATTGTGTAGTTGTTGTCCGCCCGACACTTTGTTTCCTCGGCACTTGATGCTAAGACTAGTTACGCCTTTCGCTTCCGAAACCAGCCCTAGTTTTTATCGGCATTATTTTACCCCTTCCCCTGCCAACAGTAGTTGCGAAGCACGTTGTAAAGAACGTGAAGAATTAAAGTTGTTATTTTGCCGTCTAGTGGAAATGGTTGCGCAATTTACCGATAATCCAAAGCTGCCGTTAGATGAAAAAGAAAATCCGTTAATCCGAATCACCCCTAGTAAGTTAGGCGATGTGCCGTTGTCCGACAAAGCCATTCCTTACTACTACCTGCCGCTGTTTATTTGGAATGCCGAAAAAACGCGGCGTAATCGAGTTGATCAAAATTTAAGTTATCATTTCCAGCAAAAAGGCGTAAGACGCACTACACCTGATTTTGTTAGAGATCCATTGGCTTATGACTTAGAACCCTACAATTTTCTGCGTATAGAAGGGCATTTAGGGCAAAGCTACCAAGATGTCATAAAGGCACTGTTGAAATTGAAAAATGAGTACCGTTTACCCATCAACGTAATTGCTTTGCGTACAGGCGTGTTCGATGACTCGGTAGCGGTTTATTTAAGTCAAGAAGACTGTCGATTTGAGGATTTGGAAGCACAATATGACGCGCTGAAAGCTGAGCTTATTCGTTTTTTGTGCAAAGAAGTACAGTATTTTTATGATTTGCCCTATGAACAGGAGTCTCCCGTTACTACTAAGACTAAGCCAATATTACCGCTACTGGTTAAACAAACTCCAGATTATGAAGTAACACCTATGACTGTGGGTCGATTCCTTGAGGATGCGGATATTGCGCTCGGCAGAGAGCATGATATACCTGCTTGGATAATCATCGGTGATCTAATCGATGAGAGAAATAGGGGGCCAGGGAAAGAGAATATTGTTTATATATATCCAGTTATGTATCTCTCAAAAATTTATAATGCTGTATCTGATGATCTTGCAAAATTTAATTATGATAGCTTTGAAAAAATACACAAAGATTTAATCGATATAACGACAGCTATTGAGCGTGAAATCGAACAATACTATGCAAAAAGACTTGCTGGTGTGGAAGATGAAGCAGAAAACGCTATTAACGTGAGAGAACTCGCCGCTGTTACTAAAGATTTTATAACATCGGGTGAAGAAATAGATGACCGTCTTGAAGCCATCCTATACGCCTGTCGTACCGATGCGTTTAAAGTTCTTTACGATGAATATCTACGCCGTGTTCGTGAAATAAAACAAAAGCTGTTCCTTAATCACTTCCTGCAAAGCAATCCAGGCATTCAGCATAAAGCGGGCGTTCCTTTAGGCGGAACATTCATTCTTGTTTATCACGCAGCACCTAAACTTGCAGTTGACGCGCAAGACATTACCCCCGACATCATCACTCAAATAGTCAAAGAGTTTGCTGATAACACCGTCATTGCGGATTTTTATCTACCCTACCAGTGTAATTCAGTTTGTGAGGCTGTGCAGTTTGTGTTGCCGAAAATACTGCCCAAGCTCTTTGTAATAATCGGCTGCACCAACGAACAAGGATTTGCCATCGTCAGCCTTACCGTAAAAGGTGGCTTGCCACCTTATGATCTTAAAATTGACAAACAGGATTACCGGCCACTAAGCTCAACGGTATCATTGGCAGTTGGCACTCATACCTTAAGAATTTGTGATGCTGAAGGTACAGAATCGCTGCCGCAAACCATCGCGATTATATCGCCCATTACTTTTAGTGTGCCGACTTACCAATGCAGTGCAGATACCAGTGCCTATCGTGCTACCTTTAATATCGTCGGTGGCACACCGCCTTATACGGTCAACGAAATAACCATCACTGGAAACGTTTACACCACGGATTCAATCGACAACGGAACAGCCAGAACTATCAACGTGCTGGACAGCAGGCTATGCGCTGCCGAAATAGAAATTACCCATCACTGTGTACAGCCAACATTCAGCGTGACAATTGGCTGCGCCAATGCCGATGGTGCGCCAGTCAATATTATTCTACAAGGCAATTTGTCTTTGTCACCCTACATCATCAAGATTGATGACGGAGAATGTCAACCATTAAGTGAAACGCTAACACTAGGCGTTAGTGAACATACCTTAACGATTCGTGATGCTGAAGGATCAGAATCGATTCCACAAACTATCACGGTTGCCGCGCCCATTATTATTAGCGAACCATTATTTCAATACGATGAAGTTTCTGATACCTACACGGCAACGCTCAATATCGAGGGCGGCACACCGCCTTATACGGTCAATGATGCCGGCAACGAAACAGTAGTCGATAGTCAATATACTACCGTTCCAATTGCCAATGGCATGGGAGGCAGTATCACCGTGGTAGACAGTCATTCATGCACGGCGGGAATCGAGTTTATCCAGACCTATGTCACCTTTAATGTAACAACAGGCTGCCCTAATACGGATAGTTTCTCGGCTCTGAACATTATCCCAAAAGGTGGTTTGTCACCTTATGAAATCAAAATTAATGAGCATGAATATCAAGTATTGAATGAAATATCCTTGCCAGCCGGTGAATATACCTTAACCATTCGTGACGCTGGCGGCACGGAATCACTACCGCAAACCATCACAGTTACATCAGCCATTACATTCGACAGCATAGATTTTAAGTGCAGTGATGATTTACAAACCTATACAGCGACCCTCATGCTCAGCGGAGGTAAACCGCCTTATACGATCAATGACGCATCTATTGATGGCAATAGTTACACCACGGATTCAATCGCTAGCAAATCTGGTGTTTCCATCAATGTGCTGGACAGCAATCAATGCCCTGCCAATATGGAAATCTCACATAACTGTTGCGATTTGCCCTGTGATGGTATTGCCTTGCGACGCGGCTATTACTTCTCTTTGCCCAATATAAAAGAAAATTTTCAGGCTCATCTCACCTTTGAATATCCGCAAGGCAATAATATTGATATGTCAGCAAAAGTTCAGAAAGTTTTGGCAGAAGTTGGAGGAGACGGAAATAGTTTTGCAGACATCATAAATAAGCTGATTATTGAACGTACAGGCGGAGTCGATTGCCTGAAGTTTAATTACGAACCGTCAAAATCAGGCTTTATGGATACATGGTGGATTGAATATTTCGAGTGCCTACCGTTTGAATTTGGATACTCTTGGCCGCTTCCATCACTACGATTTATCGGCTCTATAACAGCCATAACGGTCACACCTATTGACAGTACTATTGTTATAACACAACGTGGACAAGTTGTGATGACTGTTAAAACACCTGCATTTAACACGGTCAAAGTCAATAAATGCAATCCGAAAAGCATAGATGAGCCGCAGTGTCCTAACGAATTAGATTTGAAACTGGAAATAATCCAGCAGATGACTACTCCATCTAATCCATCTGTAATTCTCGATGTAAAACCATCGGGCAGTGTCGAACCAGTCACTTATCTTTGGGAAGTGCAGGATGGTAATCCAGCAATGTCAAACGGTCAACGAGCCAGCTTTAGTTTTACCCAGCGTGAACCTAACATCAAGACTATTCGACTCGCCGCTTTCACCAAGGACGGATGCCGATTTATACAGGAAGACATCATCAAACTTGGCTAAAACTAATTCCAATGACCTCACAACACACCATCCAACAGCAACACCTCCACATCGAATTTAACGGTGTGGAATCGGATGCTTGGCTATTACAAAATCGATTATCAGGATGGTGTCAGGATGATTTATTACCTACACTGGAAAAAGTATTTAATCGATTTGCAGACTCTGAAAGCTGGTCTATTGACCGCTTGGATATTGATGCGGGTGCGCTAACACTGGAGCATTGGGAACAAAACTTAACCGCAGTCGTTGCAGAGGCTATTGAAAAAAAACTTCGTGAACAGCTTACTCGTTCACCCTCAGTATCGACTGACAACATTCGCCATAAAACGAGCCAACAAAGCCTAGCCGAAGCCTTGATTTATTTTTTAAATACTGGGCGTTTACCTTGGTCGATAACACTGACAAAAAACAAAAGTTTTGAACAGACTCTACTCGATGCTTGGCAAGACGGCGTAGCAACTATTCCTAAAGGTCTTATTCTCAGTACATTAAACGCGCCAACCGCAAGAAAACGCCTGGTTAGGCAATTTTTACCGCTGTTTATGACCACCTTACTGGATAACTTTTCGCTCGAAGGCAAAAAAATCATCACCGCAATATTGTCGGTACAGCAAAACCCAGATACAGCGGTGAAACAATTTGAACAACAACTATGGGAAACTTTATTTGCTTTCATCGCAACGGGTAAAACCCTAAGCGAAACCGCTATTATTACCGAAGCGTGGCAGACACTGAATCTATCGAACAGCCAACAACACACATTGGAAAACGCGCTACTTGATACTCACCCTGTAATTATTCATACGCTATTAGCCTCAGAAACAACTAGAAAACGCTTAGTCAGTCAGTTTTCACCGTCATTAATGACTAATTTAGTAACGCAACTTTCACCCGAAAGCCAAAAAGTCATAGTCGCTATTTTAGTGCTATTGCAAAATTCAGACGCGCCTCCTGTCGTGGTGAAACAATTTGAACAACAATTATGGGAAACCGTATTTACTTTTATTGCAACGGGCAAAACCGTGACTGAAAATGCCGTTATTGCCGAAGCTTGGCAAGCATTGGTGGTTAAGACAGCTGCGTTAGAAAATTTATTAGCACGTCATTGGTCAGCGGCTATAACAAGCACACATTCACCAAAACTAAAACCGCTATCTAGCGCACCTATCATTCAGCCCTCAGATTCAACAAATAAGCTTACTATTGACCATGAGCAAGAAAACTTGCCAATGACCGATTCGGTAAAACCTTTTAAACAGACTGATACCAACGAATCGTTAGATTTGCAAAAAAAACTACCAACCACAAAAACAGCATTCCAAGCCGCCGATATTAAAGGCGGTATTTATATCGAAAACTCAGGGCTGATTTTATTACACCCTTTTTTGCCGCAATTTTTTACCGCCTTAGGCGTTGCCGAAGAAGACCAACTCATACAGCCCGAACGCGCTCTTTGTCTGCTACATTTTTTAACCACAGGAGTACGCATTGCTCCCGAATATGAACTGACTTTGTCCAAAATTCTGTGCAATATTCCGTTAGACACACCTGTTGAATCCGATATGGAACTAAGCGACTCCGAAATAGAAGAAGCCGAAGCCCTGCTTAACGCCGTCATTCGTCATTGGGATGCGTTACGCAACACCAGTATCGATGGTTTACGCGGCGAGTTTCTACTCAGATTCGGCAAATTATCGGTGCGTGATGATGGCGACTGGTTGCTGCAAGTTGAAAACAAAACTGTTGATATACTGTTAAATCAACTCCCTTGGGGCATATCCATGATAAAACTGCCTTGGACGCAACGAATGCTGTGGGTAGAGTGGAACTATTAATCTTAACGATGAGTAGAAAAAGATGAAAACCAGCGCGGAAAAATCATCAAGCACCCCATCGAAAACCGCTACCCAAGCGGCACAGCCCTTTTTTGCCAAAGCAGGTGGTGGCAATTTTTTCGCGCCTACTATACAAATGAAACTGGCGGTTAATAAACCAGGCGATAAATTCGAACAAGAAGCCGACAGCATGGCTTATAAAATCATGCGTATGCCAACACCCGCCGCTGGAAAAGAAGAAAAAATACAGCGTAAACCAGAAGAGAAAATACAAAAAAAGGAAGATGATAAAATCCAAAAAGCGGCAATGCCAGAGGAAAAAATCCAGAAGAAAGAAGAAGACAAAATTCAAAAAGCCCCTGCTAGCGAAGAAAAACTGCAACGAGACGGAACTGGCGTTCCAGCGGTGAGTGCCAATGTACAATCAGCCATTCAAAACAAAACCTCAGGCGGTCAACCGCTGTCCAGTGATGTACGCAGTTACATGGATCCGCGTTTCAACGCCGACTTCAGCAACGTGCGCGTCCATCATGATGCAGAATCCGCCAGCTTAAACAATCAGTTAAGTGCCAGAGCGTTCACTCATCAAAACCACATCTTCTTCTCCCGTGATCAATATCAACCCGGTGCCAGCGAAGGCAAACAACTTTTAGCGCATGAACTCACGCATACCATTCAACAAGGTCATGCCGTTCAGCGTAGCCCACAAGTCAGCACCACCACGACACCACCATCTATACAACGCTTAGGTATGCAGGACGCACTGGATTATTTTGCCGATAAAGCCGGTTTTATTCCTGGTTTCACCTTATTGACGGTATTACTAGGCTTCAATCCAATCAATCGACGTAGCGTTGATCGTAGTGCCGCCAATATCCTTAAAGGATTAATCGAGCTAATTCCAGGCGGCGTACTCATTACCCAAGCATTGAATAATCACGGGGTTTTGACCAAAGCAGGTGCATGGGTTGAACAACAAATCGCCACACTGGGTGATATTGGCTCCGATATTGTTGCAGGTCTAAAGCGTTTCATGGATTCACTGAGTTGGACGGATATATTTGACTTAAGCGGCGTTTGGGAACGCGCAAAAAGCATTTTCACCAACCCTATTGGGCGACTTATTTCCTTTGCCGCTGGCGTTGCCATTGGCATTATGAAACTGGTTAAAGAAGCCGTGTTAAGACCATTAGCTAAAATGGCAGAAGGCACGGCAGGTTATGATTTACTCAAAGCTGTATTAGGACAAGACCCCGTTACTGGCGATCCAGTACCGCGCACCGCCGAGACCCTAATCGGTGGTTTCATGAAACTCATCGGACAGGAAGAAATCTGGGAAAATATCAAAAAAGGCAACGCAGTTGCGCGTGCATGGGCTTGGTTTCAAGGGGCGTTAGCAGGCTTGATGGCATTTGTTCGGGCGATTCCCGCTCAAATTATTGCAACGATTAGTTCCATTACTTGGCAAGATGTTATCACTATCGTCGGTGTGTTTAGCAAAGTTGGTAAAGCTTTCCTCGGTATCGCTGGCGAGTTTCTCAATTGGGCAGGTGCGCAGGTTATTAGTCTGCTGGAAATTATTTTTTCCGTCGTTGCACCCGATGCTGTGCCTTACATCAAAAAAGCCCAAAACGCGTTTCAAACCATCATCAAAAATCCCATCGGTTTTGTTGGCAACCTAGTTCGTGCGGGAAAACTGGGTTTTCAAATGTTCGCTAATAATATCGGCACACATCTAAAAACGGCACTGATTAAATGGATTACAGGACCTTTAGGTGAGGCTGGTGTTTATATTCCCAAATCCTTTGATTTGATGGAAATCATTAAATTAGTGCTGTCGATACTGGGCTTAACATGGCAAAACATTCGCACCAAATTAGTCAAAATTATTCCAGAACCCATTTTGACAGGTCTGGAAAAAACCGCAGGCATTCTGGTAACCTTGGTAAAAGACGGCCCTGTTGCCGCTTGGGAACAAATCAAGACAGAACTCAGCGAACTTAAAGACTCATTAATCACTAAAGTCACCGAAATGATCACCACCGAAGTCGTTAAAGCGGCGGTCGTCAAATTAGTCAGTATGCTCAATCCTGCTGGCGCGGTCATTCAGGCTATTATTGCTATCTACAAAACCATCACTTTCTTCGTGGAAAAAATCAAGCAAATTGCTGCTGTTGTTGCCTCTTTCATCGATTCCATTGCGGCAATAGCCTCTGGTCAAATCGATGGTGCTGCCAAAAAAGTAGAACAAACTATGGCGAATACCTTAACCATTATTATCGCTTTCTTAGCTAAATTTGCGGGGCTAGGTGACATTCCTGAAAAAATCGTTGGTATCATTAAGAAAATTCGTTCTCCGATTGATAAAGGCTTGGATAAGATTGTGGCGTGGCTGGGGGGATTATTGCAGAAGATAGGCGGTGCAATCAAATCAACAGCCAACAAAGTTTTTAATTGGGCTAATTCAAAGAGCAGTTTTCAAGATGATGATGGTCATAGTCACTCTATTTTTATTAAAATAGAAAATAATACTCCAAAACTCACAATTGCTAGTCAACCAATGGCAGTAGAACAATTTTTGGAGTTTTATCTCAACGAAAAAGAGAAGAAGAATCCAAGTTTCAAAGCAGATAATGCGTCAAAAATTACCAATGCAAGAACGGCAATTTCTGCTGCGCAGGTTGTTATTACACAAATTGAAATAGCACAAAAAGCTGGCAAAGACGAAGCAACACTGCAACCCATGCAAAATAGTTTATTGGAGAAAAATGTTGGTGTATCAAGAGCATTGTCTGCATTAGTTGGTAACGATTCTTCAATTAAGAATACACGCGAAAAATATTTGCTTGAAGGTCTAACGGGAACTTATAGCTCAATACCAAAACCCAAAGGTGATGGTTTTACAGCTGATCACCAACCTCAAGCTGCAATATTACAAGCGGCAGCCGAATTTGGTTCTTTTACCGAAACAGGTCAATTAGCTAAGCGTGCGTTAGGACGAGCAAAAGAAGGATATGCCATCAATTTACATTCAATTCGTCATATGGCAGGTAGTACTTTCGGTGGGAAGGGCAACGTAACAAAACAATCGTTTATTAATACAATCGAGCCAAACCTGATAGGTAAAACTAAGGTCGATCAACGAAAAATTGTTATTCAACAAATCAAAATTGATCTTAACCGTGATGTTCAAGCTATGAAATCAGTTGCAGCCCCTTCATCTGCCTACTGGACTGATATTACAGAGCTAAAGGCACCAAAATCCGATAAAGATATATTAATAAAAGAAATCAGTGGACGTATTGTTACTGGTGAATCTCAAATTGCAGCACAAAATATTGATACATTGGTAAATTAAATATTAAACATTAGGCGTACCTTAAATCCCATGAATCATAACGCCATCAATCTTCAACTTGCCCTAGATTGGCTACACGCTATCATCAAAAACCGTTTGAACAAAAACGCTGATGATTTTACCGTTGCCCCACTGGAATTTTATAACGAAGATTTTGGCTTGGCAGGTTTTATCGCTATTCACAATCCCGATTATGAAGAATTTGTGTTGTTGATGCTGGCTCTTGCGCCTAGTTTAAAACCTGATTTTTTCGCACAACTGATTACTGAATACCTGCCTGATGGCGGCGATTTTCCTGAATTTGGCGGCGCGAAAGCGACGCATCATAGAGGTATTTTGCCGACTGGCGAAACGGCACAGTTTATTTTGGCAGGTGATAATCTGGAAAAACGGCTAATCGTGCAAGCGATGCTAAGCAGTGAACATTGGTTTGCCAAACAACATATTCTCTGGCTGGAAGCCATGCCCGCAGGTGAGCCATTGATGAGCGGGCGGTTAATAACGGATTCTGAGGTGATTGAGTTGCTGACCACTGGTGTGGTCAGCAAACCACGTTTTAGCATGGATTTCCCCGCAGAGCCTTTGGAAACTGAAATGGAATGGGAAGATTTGGTGTTGCACCCCAATACCCTGAGAAATATTCGAGAAATTGAAAACTGGATCACCTACAACGATACCCTGTTGCAGGATTGGGGGATGCACAAAAAGTTAAAGTCCGGTTACCGTGCCCTGTTTTACGGCCCCCCCGGTACGGGTAAAACGTTGACGGCGTCTTTACTGGGTAAATACACCGGCAAAGATGTATTCCGCATTGACCTTTCGCGGGTAGTGTCCAAGTATATTGGCGAGACGGAAAAAAACCTGTCAAAACTTTTCGATAAAGCCGAGCATAAAAACTGGATCTTATTTTTTGACGAAGCCGATGCTCTCTTCGGCAAACGAACCGACATCCGCGATGCCCATGATAAGTATGCTAACCAGGAAGTCGCCTATCTGTTACAGCGCATCGAAACCTACAACGGACTGGTGATATTAGCCACTAATCAACGCGGTAATATAGACGATGCGTTTGCCAGGCGCTTTCAGTCCTTCATTCATTTTCCAATGCCCCGGCCAGAAGAACGTTATCAAATCTGGTGCAAAGCCTTTCCCCCGCAAATCGAAATTGCCGTTGATATTGACTGGCAACACATAGCAGCCCGTTTCGAGCTAACCGGTGCAGGCATCATCAATGTCATGCATTATTGTGCAGTAGAAGCTTTGGCCAACCAATCGCTTTATATCGACTTTAAACGGTTGGAAACCGCTATCCTGCGCGAGTTTATCAAGGAAGGGAAAGTCGTATAGAAATCTTTTCTCAAGACTGATTCGTTCGTAAACCAATAACTATTTGTATAATCTCGCTTTAGTTGTAGCATGATGACTTATTTAGATTCAGCCCGGTTTTGCCATGACACTAACCAATAAGTTACAACAACTACACACTGAGATGCGCCACTGGCGGCAGCATTTACATCAGTTTCCTGAAACCGCTTTTGAAGAAACCAAAACAGCACAGTTTATCGCGGATAAACTGACCGGTTTTGGACTGGAGGTTCATCAAGGATTAGGCAAAACCGGCGTTGTTGCCACGCTTTCAGCCGGAAACAGTGATCAAAAAATAGCCTTGCGTGCCGATATGGATGCTTTATTTATCCAGGAACAAAACACGTTTTCTTATAAGTCATGCCATGAGGGCAAAATGCACGCTTGTGGTCATGATGGTCATTCGGCGATGTTGCTGGGTGCCGCCAAGTATTTATCAGAACACCGCCACTTTAACGGAACCGTTTATTTTATTTTTCAGCCTGCCGAAGAAGGTCGTGCGGGTGCCAAACAAATGATAGATGACGGGTTATTTGAACAATTTCCGGCAGATTGCGTGTTTGGGATGCACAATTTTCCGGATATTCCGGTGGGCCATTTTGCCGTTAAAGCAGGTGCCATGATGGCCTCGTTTGATTGTTTTGAAATCACCCTTACCGGACAAGCGACTCATGCAGCCATGCCGCATTTGGGCAATGACGCCATTGTTGCTGCGGCTCAGTTGATCACTGCCCTGCAAACCATCGTTAGTAGAACCGTAAATCCGGCTGATTCTGCGGTGGTCAGTATCACCCAGATTCATGCCGGAAACACCTGGAATGCCCTACCGGAATCGGTGCTGTTAAGAGGCACGTTTAGATGTTTTAGCGCTACGGTAAAAACACTGATTGCCGATAAAATAACGCAATTGGTTAAGGGCATTTGTGCGGGTTTTGACGTTAGCGCAGACATCCGCTTTAACCCCGAGAATGCCGGTTATCCGGTCACTTTTAATACCGAAGCGGAAACAGCTATTGCGTTAAAAGCGGCCAGCGCTGTAGTCGGGGAGGACTGTGTTGATCAACAGCCAACACCCAGCATGGGTTCAGAAGATTTTGCTTTTATGCTGCAAGAAAAACCGGGCTGTTATATCTGGATAGGTAACGGTTCTTCTGAAAACAGCTGTTTACTGCATAATCCGCATTACGATTTTAACGATGAAATATTGTCGGTGGGTGCGGCTTATTGGGTCAAGCTGGTTGAAATGAAGCTGGTATAAAGACAATCAGACATAACATTAGGGCAACTGCAAGGGCTTGCAAAGGGCAACTGCAAGGGCTTGCAAAGGGCAACCGCAAGGGATTGCCCCTACGGTTTAGGTTCGAACAGCATGTGCGCCATTTTTTTTGCTTTGGTTTTTAAATAGCCGACATTGTCATTATGAGCCACTGATTCCACCGGAATACGGCCTGCCACATTAATACCCAGCTTTTTCATGTCATCCATTTTCTGCGGATTGTTGGTCATCAACTTTATTGATTTTATCTGGAGATCTTCCAACATTAAAGCGGCAATGTTGTATTCTCGCTCATCGGCAAGATGTCCCAAGTGAATATTGGCATCAACAGTATCCATACCTGCGTCTTGTAAATTATAAGCCTGTAACTTTTTCAACAAGCCTATGCCGCGTCCTTCCTGACGCAGATAAATCAACACACCAAAGCCTGCTTCATTAATAAGCTGCATGGCCATTGCCAGTTGTTCGCCGCAATCACAACGCCTGGAACCGAGCACATCACCGGTAAAACATTCCGAGTGAATACGCACGGGGACATTTTCCCGGTTTGCTACCTCACCTTTAACCAGGGCGATATGCTCTTTGTCGTCAATAGTATTGCTGTAGAAATGCAGAACAAACTCGCCGTGTTCAGTGGGGAGTCGGGTCTGTACCAAATCTTCTAGTTGTGCTTTCACGTCTATAAAAAATCCAAAAATACTTCATCTCTTGCTCTCAATACCAACTTGAGAATGCATTCCGCTTCCGGCACTTGCGCCAGAAGCTGTCTATTTTACACGACAACAACGAATAGTGTTGATGTACCCCAAGTTCGCACTGTAATATTCGACAATCTAATTTATGCGCCAAACTCCATTATGAAATCTGACAGCACAGTAATCAAAAAACGCTATGACCGGCTAGCTCCCTATTTTGAAGGTTTGGAAGCCGTCATGGAAGGCTTGTTTTTTAAAAACTGGCGCAAAAGACTGTGGGCGAAAGTAGAGGGTCATCATATTCTTGAAGTCGGTGTTGGCACCGGCAAAAACTTTGACTATTATCCCGTTGATGCCCGTATAACTGCGATTGATTTTAGCCCGGAAATGCTCAAACAGGCCACGCATAAAAAAGCCCGGAAAGCGGTTTCTGTTGAGCTTAACCTCATGGACATCCAATCGTTAGACTTTGCAGATAACAGTTTTGATACCGTTATCGGTTCTTTTGTTTTTTGTTCTGTGCCATTACCGGTTAAAGGCTTAAAGGAACTGTACCGTGTTTGCAAACCGGGTGGTCAGGTTTTATTACTGGAACATGTGTTAAGCTCAAAACCTGTGATTGCAAAAGTCATGAACTTTATTAACCCGGCCATTGTTGCGCTGGTCGGAGCGAATATTAACAGAAATACCGTTAAAAATATTAAAGCCAGTGGCTTTGCCCTGGTGCGTGTTGACGAGCGTAGCAGTGATATTATTAAACTGATTGAGGCGAGAAAATAACCGTTTTATAGCTAAGCTTATTTACCACGAAGACACGAAGAGCACGAAGTTTTATTTTTTTGTAATATTCAGACTTCTCTTTGAAAAAGAGGGTTAAGGGAGATTTTATTAGATAAATCCCCCTCAGTCCCCCTTTTTCAAAGGGGGAGAGCATAGCGAGGGGGCTTGAATACTTACAACTCATTCACCACGAAGACACGAAGTTTTATTTCTTTTTTCTTCGTGATCTCCGTGTCTTCGTGGTGATAATTCTTTAAGGCCTTATGAATTCAAGTGGTATTAAATCGTTCGGCAATCAAGCGGATTAACTGTTCTGCGAGGCGGGTTTTATCCATCATTGGAAAAACTTTATCACCCTTTTCCCAAAAAACGTGCAGGGCGTTTTGTTCGCTATCAAAGCCACCCTGCTCTTGTCCTACCCAGTTTGCAGCAATCATATCCAGTTGTTTGCGTGCCAGTTTGTCTCGCGCATAAACTTCAAGGTTGTGTGTCTCCGCAGCAAAGCCAACCGTGAACGGATGCTTATCGAGTTTTGCCACGTCTGCCAGTATATCTTTGGTTTTTTGCAGGATTAGGGTCGACTGTTCTTCCTGCTTTTTTATTTTTTCCGGCTGCATAATGACAGGACTGTAATCAGCCACCGCCGCCGCACCGATATAGATGGCATGGTCTGAGGCTCTGGATATAACCGCCTCGTACATTTGCGCAGCCGTTTCTACTTTAATTAATTGGACGTTTGCTGGCGCTGTTAATGATACCGGGCCACTCACCAGTGTTACCTCTGCCCCGGCTTTTAAAGCGGCCTTTGCCAGCGCATAACCCATTTTTCCGGAACTGCGATTGGTAAGGTAGCGCACAGGATCTACAGGCTCACGAGTGGGGCCGGCACTGATTAACACTTTAAGACCTTGCAGCCATTGCACGGGTGATGAATTCTGATTTTCCAGCACATCAGCCAGATAGTTGCAAACGGCAACGGGTTCGGTCATTCGTCCATAACCGGTTTCTCCACACGCCTGGTCGCCTTGTTCCGGCCCGATCAATTTAACGCCATGACGCTGGAGGGTTTCGACATTTTCTTGAGTGACGGCTTTGTTCCACATCGCCTGATTCATGGCCGGAGCCAGATAAACCGGACACGTTGCCGCCAAATAAAGCGTTGACAGCAAATCGTCAGCCAGACCATGACTTAATTTTGCAATCAGATTGGCTGTTGCAGGCGCGATAAGCAAGCAATCAGCCCAACGCGCCAAACTGATATGCCCCATCGCATTTTCTGCATCGGCATCCAGCAATTCGCTATGGACAGGATTACCCGACAGTGCCTGAAAAGTTAACGGACTGATAAACTGCATGGCAGACTGCGTCATCACCACCCGCACTTCTGCGCCCTGCTTTTTAAGCAGCCTGACTAATTCGGCGGATTTGTACGCGGCAATACCGCCGCTAACGCCTAATAAAATGTGCTTGTTAATAGAGTCATACCTGGAAACGTATAAAAAGTCTATTATGGCAAGGACGGTTAAATTCTTCCAGGCTTAAATTTTAATTCGCATAGAGATATGCTCTACCACGCCACTTGGGCAATTATTAGAAATATAATAGCAATGAACTCACCATTCGCTATTAAAATCCGATAAAAAATTAATTATTTTTGAAGCAATATCAATATGTTAAGATAAATCAATTAAGAAACAACTAGTTATAAAATTATTTTAAAATCAACGTATTACAAAAAATGCTAAAAAACATCATGTCCACACACCTATTGCATTCGAGAGGCAAACGAGATGCTGCCATGAAAAAATTATCACAATATTTCCAATAAAATTTAATTGATTGATTTTGTTTAATTTTTAATTAATTATTTAAGGTTTTTTAAGGGCGAATGGTAAGAATGAAGGTAGCTTTAGAATCATCACTCTAATGCAGAAAATAGGCAGATAAAATGAAAATAAGTTATATTAATAACCTAAATAAACACTATAACTGCGAGTTTTCTGCATGTTAATCGAATTCTCTATCAGCAACTATCGTTCTTTTCGCGAAAAGCAAACCTTTTCCATGGTTGCAGCGCCTAGATTAAAAAAGGGCGATAACGTTTTCAAGCCTGTTGTTAAAGGTGAAAAACTTCCAGATTTGCTAAAGGTTGCCGCCATTTATGGCCCAAATGCATCAGGCAAAAGCAATCTAATTCAGGCGTTTAATATTGTTAGCTCTATTGCCAATCTTCAACCTAGCGCACAATCTACATTACTCCCAGCTTCCCCTTTTCGCTTTGACACACAGTTAGCCGATCAACCCAGTCGAGTTGAGTTGCATTTTATTTATGCCGAACAACGCTATGAATTTCATCTGGCTTTAACCTGGCAGCGCATCGTCGAAGAACGTCTGCTTGCATTCCCTAAAGGAAAAGAAACGCTATTGTACGAACGGCGTCACCTGCCTTCCGGCGAGGAGTACACTTTTGGATCACAATTGGAAGGTGGAAAAGATTTGCATGAGTTATGGAAAAAATCCACCGGCCCACAGGTGTTGTTTCTTAGCCAAGCCGTAGCAAACAGTAGTGAAGATTTGAAGCAATTGAGAGAACCGCTGACATGGTTACAAACAGGATTCATGATTGTTTCTGGAGGCATGGAGTGGCGGGCAAATAGTAGCCAGAAGCTAGTAAAAGAGCATCCTTCCTTTGCCAAAGAAATTTCATCGTTTTTACAAGATGTTGATGTTCCCGTCACCAATATTCGCGTCGATCCAATAGAGCACAATTCGGAAGAACCTGTCTCGGCAAACAAATTAATGGGACTGATCAGCTCAAAACAGAAAAGCAAAACGATATTAACGCATAGAACTGCATTAGGTGAAGCCGAGTTTGATTTTGAAGAAGAATCTGAGGGCACCAAAAACCTAATTGGATTTTGGCTGCCTTGGAGCATTCATACTAACTTTATCGAAGATCGAACATTGATAGTGGATGAACTGGATAGTAGCCTCCATCCTGAGATTGTTATCTCTTTGGTGGCAAAACATATTAAATCAGATTTACCTACCCAGCTTATCTTCACCACACATGATACGCATCTGATGGATGCCAAATTATTACGCCGCGATCAGTTTTGGCTTACCGAACGTGACGCCAACGGTGCGACACAATTGCGATCTATTCATGATTTTGAGGGTCGAGAAAGCGAAGATTTGGAAAAGCGCTATTACGAAGGTCGCTACCGTGGACTTCCCTTTGTTCGCAAGGGCTAGACATGACGCGTGATTCTAATTCGTTCAATCGGCAAAAACCCAAGTTTAAACCTCAGCCGACAGTATTGGTTATTTGTGAAGACACTAAATCAGGAAAGCGGTATTTAGAAGATGCCAGCCTGCATTTTCGGGTCACAGTATTAGTGGAAATTGCCCATTGCGGAAAAACCGATCCATTGAGCATAGTTAAGGAAGCAATTAGTCGCCAAGGAAAATTCGATCGCATCTTTTGCTCGATAGATAGGGACACGCACCAAAACTTTGATGAAGCATTAATCTTGGCCAAGACATCAAAAAAAATCGACATAATTATCTCTTATCCATGCTTCGAGTTCTGGCTATTGCTGCACTTTGGCTATAATCGCAAACCCTATGCGGCGGCTGGCAAATACTCGGCAGGAGATTTAATTATCAAAGACTTGTGTACTCATGCCTGCTTGCAAAATTACGATAAAGGTAATGTTCAAGGTCTTTTCAAATTAATGCTGAATAATGGGTTTGCCGAGGCGCGTCGAATAGCGCCCAACATTCTTACTGAAGCCATAGCAAGCGAGGAAATGAATCCCAGTACCAAACTGCATGAACTGCTGGATTTCTTTGAAAAGCTATCTTTACCCCAAAAATCTGGATAAGCTGCATTATCAAGGCAGAACAGCCTTGGCGTCGAAAATAAGATCATTTAAACGCAAACGAAAACGAATGCTTTCTGCACGTTGCAATGCTTTAACAACCACTGAAAGATACAACCGGCACGCTTAAACATGCTCCCCGGCAATATCTTTATCAATAAACCCCGTTATTTGCTGTTCATCGGTAAAATTTCCATAAGCCAGCATCAGCTTTACATAGGCGGCTTCTATAGACATATTCCAGATCATTTCTGCACCCTGCTCTATTAATGCCCGGGTGCTTTGGTAGGCATCCGTTGATTTAATCGACGGTGCCAGATAAAGCTTAATATTTTGCACCGTGCAGCGTTTTATAAACTCAAGTAACGAATGATTTTCGCCCCATTGAGTTGTGGCACAGGCAGTGCCGGAATGATATAAGTCATGCAAAACGGCATCGACATTTTCAAGGTTAAAATGGCTGTAATCCAAGCCTGGATAGGGTTTTATCATTAAAATCCGCTCAGAAAAACAGGCTTTTAGAGGGGTGATTTCACCCAAAAAAGTATCGTTATCGCCACGCATTGATTTTGTGGGTGGATTCAAACGCCAGAAGGCTTGTTCTTCATACTGCATAAAACTTTTGCGCTGAACACTAAAAAAGTCGCCGCTTAATTGTAACGAACAGGTTAGACGCGAACCTTTATGCACTTGTGTGGTTTGCTGTTGATTGCGGTAAGGCACAAAAATACCGGGCTGAAGTTGTTGCCGTATAAATTCAACGGCACAGCTAAAATTATCCATTCCGTTGGCTTTTGGATTATCCAACGGATAATCACTGGATACCAGAAGCAGCGGGATTTTAATGGCATTAAAATAAAAACTTAAAGCGGCGGCGGTATAGGCCAGCGTATCGGTGCCGTGGGTGACGATAATGCCGTCATACTGTTCGGATTGCTCTGCTTCAATGGCTGCAATCAGGGTTTGCCAAACACAAGGTGCCAGGTTCTCACTTAAAATTTGTAAAGGCTGGATAGTCTCAAAATGGATTTGTTGATGATTTTTATCATGTTGTTGAAACAGCTCAAGCAATTTAAACGGCGCTAAACTGACCGTATCAATGCTTCCTTTTGTCGCCGTTGAGCCAATAGTACCGCCGGTAAATACAACCAGAATATTTTTCATAGTATGATGCTCGGATTTATTAATCGTTACAGAATAGCAAAGCACACTGTTTAAGAAAATGAAAATATCACTTATCGTCGCGATGGCGAGTAATCGGGTTATTGGTCTGGATAATAAAATGCCTTGGCATTTATCAGCGGATCTTAAAAAGTTTAAATCAATCACGATGGGTTCGCCTATTTTAATGGGCAGAAAAACCTATGAGTCGATAGGCAGGCCGTTACCGGGTCGCACCAATATGATTATCAGCAGAAACCTCGACTATCAACAAGAGGGCTGTCTGGTTTTTAATGACCTAAAAACGGCGTTTAAAAAAGCGGCTGAAAACACTGACGAGATTTTTATTATTGGCGGTTCCGATCTTTATAATGCGATACTGCCGATGGCCGATACGATTTATTTAACCCTTATAAGCAGGGACTTTGAGGGTGACACATTTTTCCCTGAAATTGATTGGAATGAGTGGTCTGAAGTGACGCGCGAAGATATTAAAGATGACCCTGACACCTCTTTTAGTTACAGCTTTTTGAAGCTTGAAAAAACAAACTCAAGCGCCTGTTAGCAAAAACTCACAAGAAAATGACGAAACCGGTTAAAATGGCCGGATTTTAATAATCTTTTTGTGAAAGCAACGGCCTGGTAGCTAGCATGCAAACTAAATATAATACTGATGACTTGAGAATTTGCGGAATTAAAGAAGTCATCCCGCCTGCTCAGGTTCACGATGAAATGCCGATCAGCGAAAAAGCGGCACAAACTACTGTTCAGGCGAGGGCAGAGATTCATGACATTTTAACGGGCAACGATGACAGACTGCTGGTAGTGGTAGGCCCTTGTTCCATTCATGACCCCAAAGCCGCTTTAGAATATGCCGGACTTCTGAAAGCCGTTAAAGACGAGCTAAAAGACGACTTGGTGATTGTTATGCGGGTTTATTTTGAGAAACCTCGCACCACAGTCGGCTGGAAAGGCTTGATTAATGACCCGGATCTTGATTCCAGCTTTAATATCAATAAAGGTTTACGTATTGCCCGGCAGTTATTACTGGATGTAAATACACTCGGTGTCCCTGCGGCAACTGAATATTTGGATTTAATTACGCCGCAATACGTTTCCGACTTGATCGCCTGGGGCGCCATTGGTGCCAGAACCACAGAAAGCCAAGGACACCGTGAATTGGCTTCGGGTGTATCGTGCCCCATCGGTTTTAAAAACTCGACGGATGGTACGATTAAAATTGCCATTGATGCGATAAGAGCTGCCATGAGTCCGCATCATTTTTTATCGCTGACTAAAGCGGGCCATTCCGCCATCTTCTCAACCACCGGTAATGAAGATGTGCATATCATTTTAAGAGGCGGCAATGGCCGTCCCAATTATGATGAGGTCAGTGTCGAACTAGTGGCTGAAGGTCTGGTAAGCGCCGATTTAAAGCCCAACATCATGATTGATTTTAGTCATGCCAACAGTTTAAAACAATGTCAACGGCAACTCATTGTCGGCCAAGACGTTTGCGGACAAATCGCTAATGGTGATCAAAGATTGATGGGCGTCATGATAGAAAGTCATCTTAAGGCCGGTAATCAGGACGTTGTTGAAGGACAGCCGTTAACTTACGGGCAAAGCATTACTGATGGCTGTTTGTCTTGGGAAGATACCGCTCCCTTGTTACGAAAACTGGCGTTGGCTGTGCAACAACGCAGACAAGTAAACACTCAACAGGAAGTAAACTGATGATCATTTATGTTAATGGTGAAGCCCGTGACTATACCGAGAACACCACGGTTGCTGATGTCATTGCAGGCATGGGCTTAACCGGCAAAAAAATCGCGATTGAATTAAACAAGGAAATCTTGCCCTTCCAGCAATACGCTGCCCAACCTTTACAGGCTGAAGATCGCCTGGAAATTGTGCATGCCATTGGTGGTGGACAAGACGATTCCTTTGTTCTTGCAGGCGTCACTTATCATTCCCGGCTACTGGTCGGCACCGGTAAATATAAAGATTTGGAAGAAACCCGCCTGGCTATTGAAGCCAGTGGTGCCCAAATTGTGACCGTCGCTATTCGCCGTACCAATATAGGCCAGAACCCCGGCGAACCCAACTTGCTGGATGTTATTTCGCCCGATAAATACACCATTTTGCCGAACACAGCCGGTTGTTATACGGCCGAAGATGCCGTAAGAACCTGTCGGTTGGGTCGGGAATTACTTGGCGGTCATAATCTGGTTAAACTGGAAGTATTGGCCGACCAAAGAACCTTGTTTCCTGATGTCGCTGAAACCTATATCGCGGCCAAATTACTGGTTAAAGACGGTTTTGATGTCATGGTTTATACCAATGATGACCCGATTGCCGCAAAAAGACTGGAAGATATTGGCTGTATTGCCGTTATGCCGCTGGCCGCGCCTATCGGCTCCGGTTTGGGCATCCGTAATCCTTATAATATTTTAACCATCATTGAAAATGCCGGCGTACCCATTTTAGTGGATGCGGGTGTAGGCACCGCCTCAGATGCCGCCATTGCCATGGAATTAGGTTGTGCCGGCGTGCTAATGAACACGGCCATTGCCGAAGCCAAAAACCCGATACTCATGGCTTCGGCCATGCGTAAAGGCATTGAAGCAGGCCGTGAAGCCTTTTTAGCGGGTCGTATGCCCAGAAAGCGCTTTGCCTCTGCGTCATCGCCTATAGACGGGTTGTTCTTTTAATAATGATGACCGTTTCTGAACAAACCCTTCCGCAAAGAATCCGCAGCTTTATTCGCAGGCAGGGTCGTCTTACGCCCGGTCAACAACTGGCTTTGGATAATCATTGGGCAACTTATTGTCTGGATCCCAAAACCGATTATGATTTTGCACAAGTGTTCGGGCGTGACGCACCGCTATTCGTCGAAATTGGTTTTGGCAATGGCGATAGCTTGGCCAAGATGGCGGCCGCCAATCCTGACAATAATTATATTGGCATTGAAGTCCACACACCGGGCGTTGGTCATTTACTCATATTACTGCATGAGCAAGGTATTAATAACGTCAGAATTTATTGTCACGATGCTATCGAGATTTTGGAACAAAAAATTGCCGATAACAGCTTGGCGGGTGTACATCTATTCTTTCCTGACCCCTGGCATAAAAAGAAACATCATAAAAGACGCATCGTGCGACCCAGCTTTGTGGATTTGTTGGTCAAGAAATTAAAACCCGGAGGTTACTTTCACGCGGCAACCGACTGGGAAAATTATGCCGAAGCCATGTTGGCCGTTTTATCCGAAGGCAATATTTTAAAGAATACCAGTCCGACCCAGGATTATTGCCCATGCCCGGAATACCGTCCGTTAACCAAATTTGAGCAACGTGGTATAAGACTAGGACACGGCGTTTGGGATTTGATTTTTAGCAAAGAATAAATACCGTCTCATCAACTTGTTTCCAGTTGCTTATTTTTCAACTTGGGAACCTGCCTAAAGTAACTCCCACTCTATCGTTCCACGCTCCGGCGTGGGAATGCCGACAGTAACGCTCCCCCGTCACGCAACGCTGGAGCGTTGCCGGATGAATTCCCACGCTGGAGTGCTCATCGTTATACACAAGTATGTGAGGACACCCAAAACTCGTTATTCCTGCCGGGATTGGGAATACGCCTGCAATGGAGGTCAGGCAGAGCCTGACCTCCACGAACTGCACAATTTCCTAAACTCCGGCAGCGGTACGAGTATGCCGGAAACGCCACTACGCGCTACGCTTGGGTGGTCTTATTCCGGCCTACGCCTATTGCTTGTTACAGACTGTCTACTGGAATCAAAAATTAAGAGTGTATTTTGATTTGAGTTTTAGGAATAGTTAATTAATCTTTTCTAGCATGGCAGATCGTAATATTTCATTTAATCGACTTTGGTAACCCTTACCCTGACTCTTTAGCCAAGCTAATACATCAGCATCAACACGAACTGTCAATTGCTGTTTAACGGGGCGATAAAACTTTCCGCGTTCTGCTCCCAACCAATCCCGCTCTTGTGTAGAAGGGATATCAGTAAAATCAATTTCTGTTTCGGGCATTGCCTTTAATGCACTTAATTCTTGCAGCATAGACTTAGACATTTTTTTCATAAACTATTTTCTCCATTCTAGTAGCGCGTCTTGCTGAGATAATTCGGATATGTTCAGAATTATCTTCAGTGACTTGCCATGTATGAGCCACCAAAAGCAGAACCACACTACCAACTATACCCATTGTCTGCCATCGCTGCTCACCGTTCTCAACTCGATCTTGCCGTGATATATGTAGTGGATCATTAAATACAAATTGAGCCATTTCAAAACCAACACCGTGCTTTTTTCGATTTGATTCATTTTTTTTCTTCATCCCATGAAAACATTTTAAATCCTGTTTAATTTGTAGTTACATTAGTGTAGTTATATCAATAAGTCAATACAACTATTCTGGCCATCTATTTTTGTTCGTCAAGCCCCGTTAGCGCGTAGGATGGGTAGAGGCGATAGCCGAAACCCATCATAATTGATTCCTTATTCGATGGCTTAATGTTGGTTTTTTTATAGCCAATTAAAACATTACCAACACGGCGAATTCCCCGTCCAGCCTGGAATGCCAAGCATTCAGTTGTTATCCTGACCCAGTGCTTCGTTGGCAAAGTTATCAGGCAACCAACCCCGGTTAACACATTCTCTAAAGCACCATTCTGGCGTTGTTTCTGTTTTATAACTCCAAAAAAACCAGCCTGAATATTTTTCAAAGGTCATCAATTGGGCGGAAGCATAGGCTCGGTAGGCCAGTGATTTTTGAAAGCTGTCCATCGCTTGCAAGGTATCCGTGAAAGGCCCTTCTGCCCAAAGCGAAACAAATTTTAAATGCAGACCCAAACTCCATTCGCCCACATAAGTTGAATGTCCATCCTGTATGATGTCATCGGCTTCGTTCTTCCAATCGACCACTGAACTGCGAATGTGGCCGTAAATATCCAGATCGATGTCAGTCTGAACAAAGCACTGGTAACGATGTATGTCCAACACCACATTGCTAAATTCGGGTTCTGTTAAAAAGCCGGTATATTCACGAAATGACCGAAAACCATCATGATAAACAACCGCCACATCCTTTGCATGGCAGTATTTTCGGATTCGGTGATAAGCCTCGGTGGTATATTTTTTTAACAGCTGTGTATCAATATCCCAGCGCGGCTCGTTTAACACTTCAATAGCATGCAAGGCGGGTTTGTTATGGTAACGCTCGGCCAGTCGCTCCAAAATCAGTAAGGCGTAATTGATATAATCTTCTTGGGTGTGCCATTCGCACACATTCAGGATACCGCCATTATCAAAGCCGTTTTGGCAACCGGGCGCGGCATGTAAATCCAGAACAATCAATAAACCATACTGCTCTGCCCAGTCGAAAGCGCGATCAAGAATGGCAACACCGCCTTCAACAAAAGGATGTGGTAATGCGCCATAAGCCGGATGATACGGATAATCCGCGCCAAACAACCAATGCCCCACGGGAATCCGCACGGCATTGATGCCTGTTTTAGCAAGCCAGGCAAAATCCTCGGCGGTAATAAAAGTGTCCCAGTGCTTTTTGAGTGCCGGCTCTGCCTGTACTCCAAGCTCAACGCAGTAGGAGGTTTCATCCGTCGCTTGAAGACCTTCAAAAAGACTGGGCGTCATCCATTTTTCAAGCACCAGCCAGCCACCCAAATTAACGCCACGTAATTTCTTGCTAAATTTACTGTCCAGTTCTTGATTCAAAATAGTAACTCTCCGTCTGTAAAATGAAGTTTCATAGCACAATCTTACGGTTATGAAACGCTACCGCAGAAGGTTGATTGGTAATCGATAGCAACGCCGCGTCAGGCAACTCTTGACAGATAATGCGCAGCATCGATACTTCGCCGTCGGGATCAAGTGAGTCGAAGGCTTCTTGCAAAAGAATCCATTTGGGACGATATAACAACAAACGCACCAATCCCAAGCGCTGTTGCTGTCCACGGGTCAATACTTTTTCCCAGGCATCGGCTTGCTCAAGTTGTTCCTGCAAGTCTTCAAGCCCGGCCAATGTAAGCAACTCATTAATTAAAGCGGCGGTAAATGTTTCAGGGGGCGAAGGGTAGCAAATAGCCTCATGTAGCGTCCCGTCGGGTAAATACGGACGTGGCGGCATGAAGAACATGGGATCGCCATCCGGTAATTCAATACGTCCACGCCCCCAAGGCCAGAGACCGGCAATCGCTTTAAAAAGTCGGGCACCTGTAAAAGCGTCGCCAGAGATAAGGACACGTTCACCCGGTCTGATTTGGGCATTTAAGCCACAAAAAATGATTTTGCCATCGAGCTGGGAGAGGCACAGATCATAAAAACACAATGCGGATTTATTCGGTTTTTCCATCAGAATGCGTTGCGGATCGGGCTTGGCTATTTCCAGTTCCAAATCTTCCAAGGCTTTAACCAATCCCAAAACACGCTCAACCGAAGCACGCCATTGTGCAATGGGTGCCATATTATTGACCGGCCAAGACAACGCAGATGACATTTGTTGAAATGCCTGAGCTGATTGCATCAAGGCACCGAGAGTAATGTTCCCAAGAATATAGCGTGGCGCGGCTATCAGGACAGGCACCGCCATAGACAAAACCCCATAGCCTGAGTTGAAGAGAAGAATATTTACCCAGGCATGGGTTTGACGGTCATAAACCGTGGTAATGTTTTGAAAAAAATCAAGAAAACGTTTTTTCTCATTGGTTTCTCCATGAATCAGAGCGATTGCTTGGGAATTTTCTCTTGCCTTCACCAAGCCGAACCGAAAATTGGCTTCAGCGGTTTGCATGGCGTTTGTTGTCAGTGTTAAGGGTTGGCTTGCCCACCAGCCTAAAACAGAAGCGGCCGCTGAATAAATTACCGCCACCCAGACTAAATAGCCATAAACAGGTAATTTAAACAACCCTAAATCCAGAATGACCGTACCGGAAAGCTCCCAGAGAATTTGGGTAAAACTGATAATTAATAACAAGCTATAAAATAGCGTATGACAAAGGCTAATGGCTTCATCGGTTGCAATACGAATATCTTCTGCGATCCGACCATCAGGGTTATCATGCTCGACTGTCTGTATGTGCAATACCTGGTAATGACGACCTTTGTTCATCCATCGACCGATTACGCGCTCTGTCAGCCAGGAGCGCCAGCCGATTTGCAGCTGCCGTTTAACTTTCATGTGCACGGCGGTGACCGCCATACTGGCTGCAAAAATTAAAACAAGATAGCCAATCTGGGTCAACAGCCCCGACATGGAATGCTGTTCAAGTGCATTGAACAGGGCGGCGCTCCATTCCGTAATAATGACGGCAAGCGCCATCTGCAATACAGTAAGAACGATTAAAGCCAATGTCTGATTGCGGATAACCGCCTTGTTTTCGGAATTCCAAAAGGGCCCCGCTAACCGTAAAAATTGAATAAAAAATCCATGTTGACCTTGCATAGATTAGTCTCCTTGAGAGATAAATATATTAACCACAGCGTCATGTTATAAGGGTGCAGCATCCGGTTCTTTTTACTTTCGGTTTCTAACCTTGATTAAACTTTCAGCACCCTGTTTTCCGACATCATTCTGTTGATATTATCATTAGTTATCGTTTTAACAATATAGTCTTGTTAATTTTCGGTTTGAAAGTTTAATATTAGCTGATAATTGCGAAGCAAACGACCATCAATACGTGACTTGGAATAATAAATTGACACTTACCGTCCGGCTGAGTTGACCGAATAGCATTGACTGCTTAAAACACATAAGTAATTTTGAATATGATGTCATTACATACACCCCAAAAAACACCCACTGATTTTCTAAATATAGCCCACCGGGGAGCGCGGGCATTTGCGCCGGAAAATACCTTGGCGGCCTTTCAGAAAGCGAAAACCTTTGCGTGCCAACTGTTTGAAATAGATGTTCGCTTATCAAAAGACGGAGAATTAATGGTTCATCACGACGAACAATTAACCCGATGCACGGATGCTAAAGCAAAATTTCCAGACCGCACCCGCTATTTTATTTGGGATTTTACCTACGAAGAATTAAACACGCTGGATGCGGGTAGCTGGTATATCGAACAACTATCGTTGCCATACACGCAAAGACAAGAATTTCTGCAAACCTTGACTGACGAAGAATTAACCCGATTTGTCAGCCCGGAAGATCGCATACGCTATGCCTCCGGTAATATAAAAATCCCCACGTTAAAGCAGACACTGGAATTTGCCAGAGACGCCGATATGATGGTTAACATAGAACTCAAAACGCAGCCCAATGTGACGACAGAGCTGGCAGAAAAGGTTGTCAAGCTGATCGAAGTCATGAACATGGAGCATCAGGTTCTGATTTCATCATTTGAGCATAATGAGTTGCAAAAAGTACGTCAACTCACAAAAATCATCGCTATTGCCGTTTTGACAAATGAGCGCATTGAAAATCTAAATAACTACCTGCAATTACTCGACGCTACGGCTTACCATCCCAATTGCTATGGTGACAGGGATGCAACGGGACTCCGCAAATTAAATCTGGACGACATTACTACTGTTCGTGAAAGCGGTCGTCATGTTAATGTTTGGACGTGTAACAATAAAGACGATATGCGCCAACTGATTGCAGTCGGTGTTACCGGTTTGATTTCCGACTTTCCCAATCGGGTACAAGAGGTTCTGATGACGTATTGACGGTTCGGGAAAAATATTAAAAACTATTCACCACGAAGACACGAAGGGCACGAAGTTTTTTCTTGGTGATAAGTGAGAGATTATTATCGCTGGCTCTCCCGTATTTGTGCTGGGTGCGCAGGCTAAATCTCGCAGCTTAAACATCAAGAGCGAACGGTTTTTGCAAAGCGGGCATTAAAGGCAATCGATACGCGATCTTCTTCGCTCTCGTTGGGATAAACCCAGTGTCGCAAATAAGACGGAAATATCAACAGCATACCGGCTTGCGGCTTCATGATGAATTTACTGGCAAAGCAGGCGGCACCCTCTACTGCCAAGGTGCGTACGTTGGTGCGAGTATCAAAAAATTCGATGTTGCCACTTAAGTCTTTATCGCCTTCGGGCACACTGACATAGTAGCAGCCAGACCAAGTCCAATTGGGATGGTCATGCGGCGTATTAAGGCCGCCGCGACCCAGTACATTTACCCAACCCTCGGCCTGAATGCTATAAAGCGGAAAGTCAAAACCGGGAGAGACGTTTTTGGTAGCCAGTTGAATCGCTTCCACAATATGCTTACGCAAAGCCTGAAAACCAGGTTCGCTGCGCATAAAAAAATCATCATCGGAGTGCCAGCCTCGCCAGTTGCTACGCGACATCCCCGCTGAATCTGCCCGTAACACTCCAATTTCCGAGAGTAATTGAGAATTAAGCGCTTGGGCTTCTTCCATCTCAAAAACAGTCAGCGGTGAATAAAATAAGGGCTGCATACCTTGCAGCTTGAGAGTGCTCATAGAATGTTTCCAAAATATATGTACTGAATGTGTTTATTCCGCTCAGGGTTCGACAAGCGAACTGCGAACGGAATAAACACATTTGGTTTGTTCTGAGAATCGTTAAGAATTAAGTAAAAATTCCTTAGGCTAAAAATAGAAAAAGCGGCGACAAGATTGCCTTGCCACCGCTTTTGTTAAAACACCCAGTTGCCGGGCTTAAACCTGAGGCAATTTAGCCTTTTTTATTACGACGTGTAAAACCCATAAATCCCATAATTGCAGAACCGAACAACCAAACGGCTCCTGGAACCGGAACGGCTGCGGGCGCAGTCAATAATTGCAACTGACCGCCTTCAACAGTTAATGGATTGCCGGAAGCGGCATGATTTTGCGTCACCAACAAGAATGCGTCATAACCCAAAATAGCTGACACATCAATCACGCCTGAAGATTCTTCATCGGCAGTAATAGAACCCGCTACCACAGTACCTCCAACTACATCACCAAATAAAGAAGCATCATGTTTTAAGATAGAGGTTAATGAATCGGTAGCCAAATCATAAGACCATACTTTGGCGTTATGCGGAGCATTACCGGTATCTTCTTGCAATATCAATGATTTGCCATCAGCTGATACCGTCATGTTGTCCATCATGATTTGGCCTTCAGTACCATCCAGAAGCTTTTTAATAGTGCCGCCGAATTCTGGATTGGCAATATCCGTGAAATCCAATTCCCATAAACGTGAACGACCCACCTGGGTTTGACCTGTAATTTCAGTTTTGTCGAGTTGGTCAGTCGTCACAAACCAGAACTTGCTGCCATCAGCGCTCCAGGTACCATCTTCAGGACGAGAAAATGTGGTAGCCGTGTCGCTTAAAGTAAACGCTGCACCATCAACGATATTGGTAGCGCGTGTGGTGTTATTAACGATTTCAGCAGCATTGCCGGTAACATTAATAAACTTCAGATTACCATTGTTCAAACCTGCTTTATCAACTTCAGAACCGGTATTGGTTTTGGTACCTACATACACGCCAACCGTATTGTTCATGATACCAGTACCGCCATCGTTGGTGCCGATAGCAATAGTTTTATCTTGCGCGAAAGGATTAATTAAAATATTTTCCCAGCCGCCGACAGCCGTTCCGCCAGAGCCGTTGGTTGCCAAATTGAATTTACCCAAGGTGTAGCTGCTGCCTGCATCTACACCGGTAACAACTGTTGCTTGCGCCCATCCGGTGCTACCACCTTCCTCACCCGTCATAAACAATTTTGCCTGACTACCGTTACCGGTTGCCATATTAAACAAGGCACTCGCAGCTGGCAGGTCGGCAGAACAGAAACGACTAAACGTAGTCGTCAGATTAGAAACTGACTGTGATTTTTGAAGTCCGTTATCCCAACCATAGACTTTAGTGATCAAATCACTACCGCTTTGTACTTCTAAAGTAGATTTATCAATCACCCATTTAGATACATAAGCACCGCCAGTAGCCGCGCCAGGGTTATGCGTGTGCGCAGAACCGACAGTATTATTCCACTCATGATTCATCAATACAGTAAAAGTACCATCGTTGTTATCAAAGGCACCCAAACCGTCAGGAAGACCGCCCATGGTATAACCGCCAACCGCAGTTCCAGTGGTCAGGATTGAAGTTACGCCCCAACCTGGAGCAGTAGCCAATGGAAGCAGATAAGGCGCTGTAGTTGTGCTGGGGCCTGTAACAGCGGATGCCATCAAAGGCATACCAGCCAATATTGCAGCTACTGCTGCAACAGATTTTTTCATTTTAAACATAGTCTTTTCCTGGCTAATAAAGGGGTTGATTGAAATTATGATTGACGTTATCTGCAAATAAAAACATCCCTATCGCTGGTTAAATTATAATCGCGTCAAATTAAATCTTAATGACAACTGTGTTACGGTTTGATGACATGCAATACATTTTTTTCAATTATTGCCATCCTTGCTTCAACTTTTGGGTTCTTCGACAAAAGCCCCGTTTCTGAAGAACTTCAGCTCTCAATTATCAGGTTTTATTTTCTAAATTCAAAAAAGACGGTATATTGCTTAATCAACTCAAAAAATTTATTTATGCAACTATTAAAAGACAAGCATGTTCTTATAGTG
>JBAXTQ010000299.1:0-4010 GCA_037130115.1 Methylococcaceae bacterium | reverse complement strand
CTGTAATTGCTAATAACATAATGCCAGTAAACAGTTGATAACGAACTGAAAGTGTTAAAGTTGCCTCATTAACATTTATGCCAATGATCGCAGTAACCAAGGTAATGACAGGAAAATGACAACAATAAACACTATAAGAAAAGTCAGCAGCCCATTTTGAAAATTTTGCTCCGAAAACAGGAAAATAACCACCGTTAAGCATGCTGGCAATAACCAGTATACAACCAATAGCCATCAATAAATCTCGACTATATTCGCTACCATAGCCATAACGACTATTGAATAATAAACAGAAAAAAACAATAAAAGCGAAGGGTGTATTACAAAATGGAATTCTGACTCTTCTAATTAGAACGCCTAATGGCCATACTAGAAACAATGTATAAAATTCAACATTTAAGCTTAGAAGACATGCTATAGCAATTAACAATAAAATAGATATACAGCGGTGTTGCAGCGACTTTATATAAAACGGTAGCAATAATGCCGGGAAAAGGAAGTAATACCAAAACTCCATTGAAATACTCCAAAGCGGACAATTGCTACCAAAAATAGATCCAGTCAACCCTTGTAGCATAAATAGGTTAGTAAGGAAATCCGCTACCCCCCATTGGTTTTCCACATTGTAATTGATTACACCAATTGGATTGCCAGCGATCACAGAATAAATGCCAGTATGATTAAAATAGGTAAAACCTAGCCAGTCACATAATAGTGTTACAAGAAGACTCACTAAAAACACCGGATATAATCGAGTAAATCTATCTAATGTATAATCAGTCAGTTTAAAACTGTTATTTTCCAGTTTCTCTAAAATTCGACCACCCACTAAAAACCCGCTCAATACGAAGAATATCATAACTGCCTGATGTCCAAAGCCTGTTGCGACATAGAAGAATTTGGTAAATATATCTGGATTTATAAACTTTCCATACGTAGGGAAGTAAAATGTTCTGACGTGTCCAGAGAGTACCAACAACGCGCTAACCCATCTTAAAAAATCTAATGTTGCAGATAGTTGTGTATTTATAAATATGGGTTCCTTCCTTATTAACGCTTTCATAAAGAAGTACCTGTATTTTTTAAAGTTCGCGATTTTATATTAAAATGATTTTTTTTTAAAATTACGCACATTTGCATGGCTTGTTTGTCTTTCAAGTTCATTTGTACAAATTTATACCATGTTAGTTGCTCGGCGATTATGCCTGATTTTGCAAGTCGGCCAAGTTTGAGGTTGATGTCGTAATAGTCGTTTATGTTGTTAGGGCCGGCAACTTCATCGCCTCTTTCCAGTAAGCACTGAACGACGTAAGAGCTAATAAGACCTGCAGTGCCGGTAACTAATATTTTCATGGTTTTATTTTATCCCGTAAGGCCAATTTGAATGTATTTAAAGCCCATGACTTTCATTCGCTTAATCGAGCAAAGTATTTTTAATCAAAAGTGGGTTGCCCACTTAATACGTTAAAGTGTCAATACACTGCGATTTATGGAGTGCAAGCTCTGCTTGCAAACAAAGCCTATACTCCAAGCATGTTCTATCTTAAGTTCGTAGCTAAAAACTACAAGTCAATAATAAAATTATTGCGCTTTAACTTCACCATGGTGCTCAACAAACCAACGATAGGTGCTTGCCAAGCCATCGGTCAGGGTTATCTGCGGTTGCCAATCCAGTGATTTGATTTTACTGACGTCCATCAACTTTCTGGGCGCACCATCCGGTTTGCTGCTATCCCAGATAATGTCACCTTGATAGCCTACAACGTGCTGAATGGTTTCAGCCAGTTCACGGATGGTCACATCGGTGCCTGTACCGACATTAAGATGTGACAGCATGGGTTCGGTGCAAGCTTGATAATGCTCCTTGCTTAAGCCCAATACATGCAAACAGGCCGCCGCCATATCATCAACATGCAAAAACTCGCGCATGGCGGTGCCGCTACCCCAAAGGGTAACGGTCGGTGCTTGGCTGGTTTTGGCATCATGAAATTTTCTGATCATGGCAGGAATAACATGACTGTTTTCTAAATGAAAGTTGTCATTTTCGCCATAGAGATTAGTCGGCATTACTGAGCGATAATCGGTGCCGTACTGACGGTTGTAGGATTCACACAGTTTGATGCCGGCAATTTTGGCAATGGCATAAGGCTCATTGGTGGTTTCCAGGGTGCCGGTCAATAAGGCGCTTTCTTGCATGGGCTGAGTGGCCAGTTTGGGGTAAATGCACGAACTGCCCAAAAACAGCAGTTGCCGGCAACCAATCGCCCAGGCTTGATGAACGATGTTGGCTTCCATCATCAGGTTTTGGTAGATAAATTCAGCAGGATAGGTATTGTTGGCATGAATGCCGCCCACTTTGGCTGCCGCCAAGATTACTTGTTGCGGCTGTTCTTGTTGCATAAAATCACGCACAGCCGCCTGGTCGGTTAAATCCAACTGGGCATGCGTGCGCACGACGGTATTTTGATAGCCTGCGTCATGTAACTGCTTAACAATGGCGGTTCCCACCATGCCACGATGTCCGGCAACATAGATCTTTTGTTGTTTATCGCTCATGTGTTTATTCCCGGCTAACCGCAACGTTAAAACCTTGTGCTTTTAACAGCGCGTGTTTTTTGGCTTCATCAAGATCACAAGCGACCATTTCAGCGATCATTTCCTGCAAAGTAATTTGCGGTACCCAACCCAATTTTTCTTTGGCCTTGCTGGGATCACCCAACAAGGTTTCTACTTCAGCGGGTCTAAAATAACGCGAATCAATGGCGACAATGGTTTGACCGACTGTTAAGCCCGGTGCTTTGCTGCCTTGAATCTCGTCAACAATGCCTTTTTCATCAACGCCTGCGCCTTCCCAACGGATTGTAACACCCAGTTCGCCGGCGGCCATTTCAATAAACTGCCGTACCGAGTATTGCACGCCGGTGGCGATAACAAAATCTTCGGGTTGTTCTTGTTGCATCATCATCCATTGCATGCGCACAAAATCCTTGGCATGTCCCCAGTCTCTGAGTGAATCCATATTGCCCATGAATAAGCACTGCTCCAGGCCCATGGCGATATTGCTCAGGCCACGGGTTATTTTGCGGGTCACAAAGGTTTCACCCCGGCGTGGTGATTCGTGGTTAAACAGCACCCCGTTACAGGCATACATGTTGTAAGCTTCACGGTAATTGACAGTAATCCAGTAAGCATAAAGCTTGGCAACGGCATACGGTGAACGCGGATAAAACGGGGTGGTTTCTTTTTGCGGTATTTCTTGTACCAATCCGTAAAGCTCTGAAGTGGAGGCTTGGTAAAAACGGGTTTTCTTTTCCAGCTTTAAAAAGCGGATGGCTTCAAGCAATCGCAGCGTGCCAATACCGTCAACATCAGCGGTATATTCAGGCGATTCAAAAGACACCGCCACATGGCTCATGGCACCCAGATTGTAAACTTCATCCGGTTGGGTTTCACTTAAGATACGGGTTAAGTTGGAGCTGTCGGTTAAATCACCGTAATGCAGATAAAACTTGGGGTCTGTGATGTGGGGATCTTGGTAGATATGATCAACCCGTTGCGTATTAAAGAGCGACGAACGTCTTTTAATGCCATGAACTTCATAACCTTTTTCCAGTAATAATTCTGCAAGGTATGAACCATCTTGTCCGGTGACGCCTGTTATTAATGCAACTTTTTTAGTCATGATTATTTCTGTTGGTTGGTTATGTTGATGGTTAAATCATTAAAAATTATTGTCACGAAGACACGAAGTTTTTTTCTTTGTGTCTTTGTGGTGAATTAAAACAGTTTTACATTAATGCCGTTAAGCGTATAACCGGAGTAAAACAGCTTTAGCTGTTTTACAGACAATAGCTGAAGCGATTGCACTCCAGTTTTTTTTAAACAAATTACCCTTAACGTCTCTTTTTCAAAGAGGCTGGACTTAATAATTACAAGTATTATTTTAAAATATCTAAGGTGATTTCCGTAGAAAACTTTACCCATTAAAAGTAGGGCTTCCCCAATCACGC
>JBAXTQ010000298.1:0-4055 GCA_037130115.1 Methylococcaceae bacterium | reverse complement strand
TGCTGTTGTCGCGCTGCCTCCTGTTGCTGCTGCATTTGCTGCGCTTCTTGTTGCGCACGTTCAGCTTGTTGGGCTTGCCTGTCTACTTGTTGTTGAATTTGGATTTGCTGTTGTCGCGCTGCCTCCTGTTGCTGCTGCATTTGCTGCGCTTCTTGTTGCGTACGTTTAACCTGTTGCGGCTGCATATCCACTTGTTGTTGAGTTTGGATTTGCTGTTGTCGGGCAGCTTCCTGTTGCTGCACGTGTTCTACCGGACGCTCAACCTGTTGCGGCTGCGTACCTGTTTCTTGTTGTTGCTGTTTATTTTGACTGCGAGCCAACTCTTGTTGCAACTGGTCTATTTTTTGTTGGCGTTGCAGGATTTCCATCTGCTGTTGATCCACTGCCGGAGCTTGAGATGGCAAGTTATCAGATGGTTTAACCGCTCCTGAAGGTTTCAGCTCATTTTGTAAAAATGTCTGGGCAGGCGTATCAGTCAAAACAGGCGATTGCCCTGTTACCGGTATTGAAACAGAAGTGCCTTCCGTTTTTGGTAAAACAGGCACTTGATCGATTGCCGGAGCTTGAGAGGGCGAGTTGTCCAATTGTTTAACCGCTTCTGAAGGTTGCAGCTCATTTTGCAAAGGCGTGTTGACGGGTGTATCAGTCAAAACAGGTTGTTGCCCTGTTACCGGTATTGAAACAGAAGCGCCTTCAGTTTGTGGTGAAACAGGCGCTTGATCCACTAGCGGCAATTGAAGCGGCAGGTTATCCGATTGCTTAATCCTCTCCGAAGGTTTCAGCTCATTTTGTAAAGGCGGCTTGACGGGCGTATCAGTCAAAACAGGTGGCTGCCCTGTTAACGATATTGGCGCAGAAGCTCCGTCAATTTGCGCTGGAACTGGGGCTATCGGTTGCAGGATAACAGAAGATTGCGGAGTGGTCTGTTGAACGGGTGCCAGCGTTTCTTGATGACTGCCAACGTTAAGTGCTTTATGTTGCGTATCAGGATCAAGGCTAAGCAAGGGTGCTTTAGGTATTACCGGTTCCGGCAACGCTTGCCCAACAGGTTCAACCAAACCCTGAGCGGGTGGTTCCGGCACGGCATAAGGCGCTTGAACAGGCGCAGGCGCTCCAACCAGACGTCCCGGCACTCTGGGTTCGTGCTCACCGGCTTGCCCTGAATTAGCCAAAGGCAACTCGGTTCGGGTGCCATCCGGATTTTTTCCATCCAGCCGCCTTGCCAGCTCCTCATTATGGTGCATTTCATCAGGCGTAGGTGCCGCCATTGGCAACCGAATAATATCAGGCCGACCCTCATGAAGCTCGGCGGTATTGATATCCAATCGGTCGTGTACTTTTGGCACGACCGATTCTAACGGTCTTCGAGTGACTTCTTCGATTTGTTTTACCGGTACGCCTTGATTAACAATCGTGTTGTTAATCAAGGTGACATTATTGTTATAGTTGGTTACATTAATAACCTGCCGATTCTGGCTCGGCGGATTTATATGTTGGTTAATGTGCCTGTTAGGCAGGTCATGTTCATGCACGGCCACCCAAGAATCCCACCGTATATCACGGTCATAATTAAAATAACTGATGTTCAAACCGATGCCGGGTTGCCACACAACATTAGGCGGCATAGGTGTCCAAGCCGCATAACCGCCACCCGAACGCCAAAATACCCAAGCCGGTGCCCAGGTTCGTCCCGGCACCCAAACCCAGCCATACCAGTTATCCCAAGCCCAGCGTCCATAATGAAAAGGTGCCCAACCCCAAGGCTGGTATGAAACCCAAAGCCAGCCATAATCATCCGTATGTGCCCAGTATCCATCGGTATAGGGTCGCCAGTCCCTTGCCACATTGCGAGGATACCAAACCTGCCCGTAAGTTCGGTGATTAACCCAGTTTCCGTAAGGTGCCAGAGCATCCTGAAAAACACTGATATCAACATTATCGTCGGCATTAGCCTGATGCATAGAAATAACACCGGAAAACAGCAATACGACGACTAACGTCAATGATTTTAATACAACGCCAGCGCGAGTATTCATGATAAGAACCTGATTAAAAAAGTTTAAGTTGGCTTTGATTGGGCAGTAAAAAAAACATGCTGCTCATCTTGAGATCCAATGGCTGAATAAAAGCTGAACAGGTTATTTTACTTTGGCTTTGGCGTAATTATACTGCCTAATCATTGGCTACCCAGGCAACTTGAAAAAATACCCTTCACAGTATCCGCCTGGTTCCCACGCTCCGGCGTCACTGCCCACGGTTAAGCATCGTAATAATATAATACTGCGGCTGGAGTAAAACAGATTTAGCTGTTTTTACAGGCAATAGCTGAAGCGATTGCACTCCGTTTTTTAAACAACTTTCGCTTAACTGTGGGCAGTGACGCTCCGGCGTGGGAATTTATTCAGGAACGAGACGGTGGGGAGTATTTTTTGCGAGTTGCCGCACGTTAGGATGATCTGATAAAAGTTTTAAGCACAGTAGATACCATGAACACTCCGTTTTTTCGGATAAAAAAAACCCGCCATGAAAGCGGGTTTTTGTGCTTGGAAACCCTTTAATAATTTAAAGAGCTTCCAGCCTGATAACGTCCAGAAACGTTATTGAGGATTTAAAGGTTGCTGAGGTTGACCTTCAACTTCCAATTGTACGCGACGATTATTGGCGCGGCCTGCTTCAGTATCATTAGTATCAATGGGACGAGTCCAGCCATAACCACGCGTGGTCAGGTTAGGTGAATCGGTGCCGTCAACCAGGTACTTTTTAACAGCAATTGCACGACGCTCGGACAGTGCCATATTATGCTTATATCCACCGGTTTTACTGGTGTGGCCTTGTATTTCAATAACCATTTCAGGATGTTCCTGGATGCGTTTGGCAACATTATCCAGATTTCCAAAGTATTCAGGTTTAATAACCGCTTTGTCGTTATCAAATTTTACATCAACAATCCAGCATCCCAGTATGCTAACCTGAACGCCAGGCAATGTAGTAGGACACTGATCATTGCAGTCATTGACGCCATCGTTATCAGCGTCAAGTGTTGAGCAATCCTGTGCCGCCGCAACCGGTGTTGGCGCAGGAACCGGAGTCGCTTCAGCTTCAACCGGTTTAGGTTTTGGGCCCAACGGAATAACGAAACCCACGTTTACAACCATGTCATGAAATTCGTTGGTGCCTGTTTGCAGGTTAGCGTTGAAATTTTGATTGTAACGGTAGCGCACATCACTACGAAGCAGGAAATTATCGCTCACTTCATAGGTAAGACCAGCGCCCGCTTCACCGATGAAGCCTGCACCACTGTCACCGTTATGGCTGGTGTTCATGCCGCCTAAACCGAGTACAGTATAAGGCGAAAATTTATCACGCATGATGTAATATTGCGCCTCAGCAAGACCACCGGTCATATCAGAGCCTCCGTGTATGCCGCCACTCAAGTTTTGATAAAAACCTTTCAACTCGACGTTGAAATGTTCATCAAGCATCTTGCCAAAGCCCATGCCGCCACCCCAACCGTTATTGGATTGACGATCGCCGCCAGGCTGAAGAAATGTACCAAAAGGCGCGACATACCATCTATCATCGACCACTTTGTCCGCTTGAGCCGTTTGTACCAAGCCCAAGCTTGATAATGCCACAAGAGCAATTAAGTGTTTCTTTAACATAACATTCTCCAAATTAACTTTAATTAAAAACGGTAACTCGTAAAAAATCTAATTTCATTGCTCTCATCCTTAGAGCTTTGAGAGTGCTGCGCGTAGCGTAAAAGCTACAACTTTTACAAATTATGCCACAAAAATTTATAGCCTGTCATCATTTTATGCGGGTTATGTCTTAAAAAAACCTTTAGATACCTGGCTTCACCCGACAAATAAAGCACTTCACCTAGACTAACAAAACACGTATTTAGCCACTTACCGTATTGAACGGCCGCCTCAAAATTAAGTAAAAAAGTGAGTCTATCGAACTGCATAATCAGGCTTTCTGCAACTTAAGAACGCTGTTTTTTTGGGGTCACAACGTTTTAATGCTAACCTTAAGACTTAACCACCAGGAAA
>JBAXTQ010000297.1:0-4073 GCA_037130115.1 Methylococcaceae bacterium | reverse complement strand
CAGGGTTATAAAACACTCATATAAATCTTAAAATAAGCTTAAAATAAACTCAAAATTCGTGAATCTTTATGACGAGTATAGAAATACTTATAGTTATTAAGCCCCCCTTCTTTGAAAAAGAGGGGGACTGAATACTTACTGCAGAATGTTACGCCTAAAACGGCTTGCCCACAAAACTTGCTGCGATAAATATATCAATACCTAAAAATAAAAAAGGCCCGTTAAGGGCCTTTTTTTATTATTAAAATATCAGGGTGACTAAATAGGACTTATACAGAAGCCTATTCATCAGATAAAGTAAATCTAATTTAAAAATGAGATTATACAAATAGGGTAACTTCTAATTGATTTTTAAGTCATCTTGAAAATTTTCTTTACGCTCTACTTGTCCGTTTTTATCCCACCATAACGCTGCGCCATTTTTCTTGCCTTGTTTATAAATTATTTCATATCTTTTCTGGCCATTTTGATACCACATAACTGCCAAGCCGTCTTTTTTGCCGTCTAGGTAATTTTCTTCAATCCATTTATTGCCATTTTCATACCAAGTTGTGAACAAACCTTGTCTTTTTTCATTGACATAAGTTACCTGGATCCATTTACGTCCATTTTGATACCACCAAGTCGAAGGACCATTTTTTTTCCCATTAATAAAATTTGTTTCACGTTCTTTGTGCGTACCGTAATAGTTTTCCTCAAATATTCCGGTAAACGGCTTATCATCATCGGGTAAATAGGCTATACCATTTTTTAATTCAATTTGATGAGTAATACTATCATTAGCTTCTTTTTTTGTTAAAAAACTGTTATTACTACAGGCTGTGATTAAAAGCACTACTACTAAAACACCTAACTTATTTTTCATGATATATCCTTAAGTTTTATTCGTTCAATTGGCTATTGATTAGTCAGAGCAATATAAGTGTATGCAAATGCACTTATTGTTAATTTGAAATCATTAAGATTGGTAATTTTTGTAAAGATAGGGATACTCATAATAAGTGCTTTGAATACCCTCTAAATTGAGTGACTGTCTGGGGAATTACTTGGATCAAGGTCTTCAGGATAATGTTTACCGCCATCAACACGTCGAAGACAGGCCGGCGTTGTTGTGCTATAGGATGTTGAATCCCAGTCCCCGACGCAAGGAGCATCAGTCGATTGATAAATAGAATTCCCTTGGTTTTTATAAAATGATGCGGCCAAATAATCACCAAAACCTTCGCCTATGGCGCGAGTTTCATTAACTTGTGACACATAATCGCCACCTGGGAAACATCCGGGGTTTTGATTATTTTGAATAGCATGCCCAAATTCATGAACAATAATATCCGCATCTTCAGCATCATCCACGCCCCCATCACCAAAATTAAGAACACCACGAAGTTCAAAGGTTGTTGGATCTTCATAAACATCAGGCTCATAAAACGATTGATCCAGATCAGTGGCATGAGAAATCGCCATAGTCGGAAAATTTCTAATGGTTGCATTACCCAAAACATCCTGAAAACCCAAACTATCGCGGAGATAATGTTGTAGGGAATCGATTGCATTATAAATCACCACTTGCTCAAACTCAGCTTGATTTCTAGTATAAAGATAGATGCGATTAACATCATCTGCATCAGAACATAATGCGTTCAATCTTGGACAGGTCGTTGCTTTAAAAGACGCTGTGTCAACAAACTCGCCCTTTAACAAGTTAGTACCGACATCCAGACCTTGCAATAACACTTCAACTCTCTGCTGTTCAAAAACAAGATTCGTCTGATCATCATTATCTATCAAATTTAAAATATCCGATGTCTGAACCGGATTTGGGTTGTAAACCATTCCTGTACCTGTAGCAAATACGATACGATTTTCTTGCAACAAGCGTTTACCCGTATTGGCATCGACAAGCGTATAAAAATATCCTAGAGGCTTAAGTGTTCGTGTCTTTACAATCCAAATCAGAGTCAATTTTTGGTCAGAAGCAGACGACCAATTTAATTCAGAGCGGGCATTACCTTTTATTATTGGTGTAGATATTCCCGAAAGTTGGCGTATACCCTCCAAGGCAATTTTTTCAGCGGACACCTTATCGATCAATGGAATAGTAGCGCCTGATATTAAAGGATTGTTGATATAACTGCTGTTAATCTTTGAAACTCGCCCGGTAGCACTCTGATGAATCGACACGAAAGCATTCAACACGGGTAGATTGTTAAATGTTTGCTGAAAGCGTGTTACTGTCTTGTTCAAGCCTTCCTTAACATTGGTTACCTTTAAATCGGACAAATCCTGAAGCAACGACAAAGAATGTGAATGATCTTTTAAAAATGTCTTGGCATTCTCGGATGGATTTCCCGTTTTATTGGCGGGGGTTTCGCAATCAGTATACGTCGACATCTTAGGCCATCGTCTGACATACTGGCAGGGCAGTCCGGATATCACCGGATCGGCTTGAGGTATCTCAACCGCTCGCGAAAAAAACGTATTACTTGGTGATGCCTTTAGGTTATCTGGTTTAGCCCCATAAGCCGATATACTCCCAACAAGCCCAATCCCAATCCCAATAACAAATATCCCTGATACTATCTTTTTTTTATTCATGTAATTATATGCTCCAAGGTAGGGATCCTATAACTCCTATTACCTAATGATAGGAGAATTTTTATCAATACTCACACTGCTCGTAATTATCTATTGCCAGTGCTTTTTTTATAAGTGTAGTTCATTATCGTAAGCTAAAAAAAACATCCAACTAAATATTGTCGGTTCCCAAAAATAAAGCAAAGTAATTAAATTTTTTAAATAAACTTCACGCCTTAATAAATATCTGCCTGAATAGGTCATTAGGAAATATATTGACAAAAAAAAATCCCTATAGCTAAAAGCGACAGGGATTTTTGAATTTATAACCAATCGGTCAATTACATCAGAGCCTTACTAAACGCCAGATGCAAGAGGATACTTAGTTATAATTTGAAAGGTCCAACTGGATTTCCACCTACACGAACAACACCTTCTTCATTGAAACCTTCAATACTATCAGCTGGATCCAAACCATAACCTTCAAGTTTAAATTCGATAGAGCAGCCATTTGTTGGTGCTACACGAGTCTTAAGCCAATAAGTTCCACTATTTACACCATTTTCTCTCCAAGTACGGCTTTGTTGCCAGTATTTAGCCTTAACGTAACCATTCTTTGTAACCTGTTGATAACCATAGTCGAGTACAGTACTAACAGATACACCTGCATCCGTAAAGCCTCCAGGTATTGGATCTAATGCTACTAGGCGGTTGTAATCCTTGATAATAGTCCCAGTGAACTTATCTGCAACACCTGTCACTGAACTAGTTAATGTCCAATTATTGCTCATCTCTTGTATTGATGAACCAATGTTAAAACTGCCACCGCTAGTACCATTTAGGGCAACATCCAGACCCGCTATTTTGCCTGAAGCATTTACAGAGTATGCGCGACCATTATTAACATTAGTACTCTTCAAACTAACATTGAGTGTTACATCATCTTTTGAACCGCTAATGCCCAATGCTGCAGACCCACTACCGTCATAGAAGGTATTTACCACAATCGGATACTCTGCTGTTATGCAACCACCATTTTGCAAAATTTTTGATTCAATAATCTGAGAAGCTGCTTCCATCAATTTGAAAGCTCCTTGCTCAGAAGGATATAAACTTGGCGCTTGAGTCGCCCCAACAATTTTAGGTGCAGAGGGTGGATCAACCGCCAAAGCACTAAAAGAAACGCCAGCTGCAGCTAAAGCCGCTAATATTGATATACTTGTTTTCATAAAATTTCCTTGTTCTTAATAAAAAAAATCAAGCGTCGCTTTACAGCGACTCATTAGGAGTAAGATTAGATATAAATAACTTTAAATCTTAAATCACCGATAAGCATGCTTTACAATCAAGGCGTAATTATTGGCAGTTACTCGCTTTAAAATATTTATCTTCTAAGCTCCGCGACTAAAAAGTAATTTTAATCACGACCTTATTCTTTCATAGGCAGGGTTATAAAACACTCATATAAATCTTAAAATAAGCTTAAAATAAACTCAAAA
>JBAXTQ010000296.1:0-4074 GCA_037130115.1 Methylococcaceae bacterium | reverse complement strand
GGAAATATGCCAAAGCATTAGGTAAACGCTTAGAAGTGCATTTGGTTTAAAGACCTCAAGAATCCACTAGAAACACTAACCTGTTAACACACCCAAGATTAAACAAGCCTCATGGAAAAACTGAATCTGCACAGCCCCGATTTTACGCAAGCCAACATCGAAAAACTGGCTGAACTGTTTCCTAATTGCGTAACGGAAACCCGTGCGGCTGACGGTGCTCTCAAGAAAGCGATTGATTTTGACCTGCTAAAACAAGAGCTATCGACGGCACTCGTTGATGGCCCACAAGAACGGTATCAACTCAACTGGCCGGGTAAGCGCGAAGCCTTGTTAACCGCTAATGCCCCGATTGCAAAAACGCTAAGACCCTGCCGTGAGGAAAGTGTCGATTTTGACAGCACTCAAAATCTGTATATCGAAGGCGATAACCTGGATGCCCTCAAGTTGTTGCAGGAAACCTATCTGGGCAAGGTCAAGATGATTTACATCGACCCGCCCTATAACACCGGCAATGATTTTATTTATGAAGATGATTTTGCCGAGAATAGTGAAGCCTATTTTGAACGCTCTAATCAAAAAGATGAAGTAGGTAATCGGCTGGTAGCCAATAATGAATCCAATGGCCGTTTTCATTCTGATTGGTTGAGTATGATGTATCCGCGTTTGAAACTTGCGCGAAATTTATTACGGGATGACGGTTGTGTGTTTATTTCGATTGATGACAACGAACAAGCGAACTTAAAGCGGTTGTGTGATGAGGTTTTTGGCGAGGAAAATTTTGTTGCAACCTTCGTATGGCAAAAAACACTTACACGAAGAAATGACGCAAAATCGGTATCTAATGCCCATGAATACTTGGTTGCTTACGTAAAAAATCAGAATAATTTCCGATTAAATAGAGTTGACCCAGATGAAAAGCAGAGGGCTACATATACAAATCGAGATAATGACCCAAGAGGCGATTGGTTAGCTATTCCTTTTCATGCTCCAAATTTACGTCCCAATTTAACATATCCCATTGTAACGCCAAGTAGCCGTGTTTTAATGCCTCCAGCAGGCCGTTGTTGGAGTACAACAAAGGAAAAAATTGAAGGGTTAATTGCAGATAATCGTATTTATTTCGGAAAAGACGGCGCAGGCATGGCTCAACGGAAAAAATTTTGGTCAGAAAGAGAAGAGGGTATGGTTGCCTGGACATGGTGGCGATATGAAGAAGCGGGCGAGAATAGAGAGGCAACAAAAGAAATTAAAGACTTATTCGATAACAATAATCCTTTTGATAGTCCAAAACCAACACGATTAATAAAAAAGATTTTGGAATTAGCCACGCATGATAACGAAAGCGACATCATACTAGATTTTTTCTCAGGTTCAGCGACAACCGCCCATGCTGTTATGGCTCTCAACGCTGAAGACGGTGGGCAGCGAAAGTTCATTATGGTGCAAATTCCTGAAGTCTGTGATGAAAAATCCGATGCCTATAAAACAGGCTATAAATCTATCACTGAAATCGGTAAAGAACGCATCCGCCGTGCCGGTCAAAAAATCAAAGCAGAGAATGTCGATAAAGCTGGTATAGACCAATTGGACATAGGCTTTCGAGTTCTAAAAATCGACAGTTCCAACATGAAAGATGTTTATTACACACCGGATAATTTGCAGCAAGGTGATCTGATTGACCAAATTGACAATATCCGTGAAGACCGCACCGCTGAAGATTTATTATTCCAAGTCCTATTGGATTGGGGCGTTGATTTAACCCTGCCCATCACTCAAGAAATCATCACAGGTAAGACCGTCTTGTTTGTCGATGACAACACCCTGGCTGCCTGTTTCGATACCGATATTAACGAAGCATTTGTTAAAGAACTCGCAGCCCGTCACCCCATGCGCGTGGTATTTCGTGATACTTGCTTTGCCAGTGACAGCGTCAAGATTAACATTGAACAAATCTTTAAGCTTATTTCACCCACTACTGAAATCAAAACATTGTAATCACGGATATTTGGAGAATCAACATGAATACCCAGCAAACCGATACCGCTCATAGTCTTTATGCCCTGTACGAAACCTTGCCAGATGATGTGCAAAAAACGTTTCTTGAAGAATTGGTGCAAAAAAAATATCTACAAATTAAAGCGTTGGCTTTTCCAGGTTCGCCTGTTAATGAAAAGCGTAACAGAGTTGTTTTGGGGGTTATGCAAGATGCTTTTACTGTCCCGGATAATTTTGATGATCCTCTGCCGGATGACATCATCAACGAATTTTATTCAGGTCAATTATGAATCTGTTACTGGATACACACATTTTGCTTTGGGTCTTAGCAAAACCTAAGCAATTACCTGATCAAGCGGTTAAAGCCATTTACCAAGCGGATAATATATTTTTTAGCCCCGTTAATCTTTGGGAGATTGGCATTAAAAGCACTATTTGGCCAGAATATGGTATTAAACGGATTGAAGATATTCATGCAGGGGCGCTTAAAGCTAATTTACAAGAGCTGCTAATAGATTCAACCGATGCAATGTTTGCCACTCAGTTACCCAATGTGCATCGTGATCCATTTGACCGATTATTGATTGCCCAGTCGCATAACAATCAATACCAGTTAGTCACGGTTGATGACAAAATCGCTCAATATCACATGCCTTATGTTATGAGTGTGTAGGAAAACATGAGGGCTTTGTCAGTGTCAAGATTAACATCGGGCAAATCTTTAAGCTTATTTCACCACATACTGAAAAAACACTTTAATGAAAATAAACCATGAAAATTGAAGCCTTACGAATAAAAAACTTTAAAGCCTTTAAAGACGTAGAAATGCTGGATATACCCGCTTTTTGCGTCATTGTAGGTGCGAATGGTACAGGTAAAAGCACCCTGTTTAATATTTTCGGTTTTCTAAAAGACGCCTTAACAACGAATGTAACAACCGCCCTAATAAAACAAGGCGGTAACCGTGGTTTTAAGGAAGTTAGAAGCCGTAATAGTGATGGGGCGATTGAAATTGAAATTAAATTCCGGGAAACATCAGACAGTCCTTTGGTTACGTATTTTTTAAAAATCAATGAATTAAATGGCAAGGCTGTTGTTGAGAGAGAGATTTTAAAATATCGACGCGGTAGCGGTGGGCAGCCTTGGCATTTTTTGGATTTTTGTGAAGGCAAAGGTGTTGCAGTTATCAATGAGTTGGAGTCAGTGTCAGACAGCAACGATTTAAAGCGAGAAGAGCAGTCACTAAAATCACCTGATATTTTAGCGGTTAAAGGTTTGGCGCAATTTGAACGTTTTCCTGCTGTCGTTACTTTAGGTAATTTAATCGAAAATTGGCATGTTTCAGACTTTCACATTAGTAAAGCAAGACCCGAGCAAGAAACAAGTTATGCCGAGCATCTTTCGCGTGAAGGGGAAAATTTGTCGTTAGTTATTCAATATCTCTACCAATTTCATAATAGTATTTTTGATGAGATTGTTCTTAAGATGAAGCATCGTGTGCCAGGCATTACAAAAGTAGAAGCCAAAACAACAGAAGAGGGGCGAGTATTACTTAAATTCCAAGACGGTGCATTTGAAGACCCATTTTTAGCGAGATATGTTTCGGATGGAACCATCAAAATGTTGGCTTATTTGACGTTGCTTTATGATCCAAATCCACACCCATTGTTGTGTATTGAAGAGCCGGAAAATCAATTATATCCAAGACTGTTATCAGAGTTAGCTGAAGAATTTAGAGCCTATTCAGAGCGTGGCGGACAAGTTTTTGTTTCAACACATTCTCCCGACTTTTTAAACGCGACACAACTGGAAGAAGTTTTTTGGTTGGTGAAAAAAAATGGTTATACCGAGATAAAACGCGCTTCAGATGACGCTCAAGTAACTGCCTACATGCAAGATGGCGATCAAATGGGTTATTTGTGGAAGCAAGGATTTTTTGATGGTGTTGATCCAGAATGAAGCATTTAGTCTTCTTGCTCGAAGAACTTTCTGCTGCGGAAATGCTGAAAGGTATTTTGCCAAAAATAGGACTTACGCATTGACAAGATTGATACAATCTGCATTAGCAACAGGCGTAAA
>JBAXTQ010000295.1:0-4104 GCA_037130115.1 Methylococcaceae bacterium | reverse complement strand
GTTAAATAATCACCACGAAGACACGAAGGACACGAAGAAAAAACCAAGTAAAAACTTCGTGTCCTTCGTGTCTTCGTGGTGTTCTTGTAATAAGTTGATGTCTATGAGCTAAATTCAGCTCTACCCCGCCTGTTGCCTGAGTTTTATTACGTCTTTTTTAATCAGTCTAACGTCACTTTTTCCAGTGATAACCGCCGCATCGACAATGCATTGCTCAATATCATTACAGGAAGGAATGTCAAACATGGTTCTTCTGAGTATTTGTTCCATAATACTCCGTAATCCGCGTGCTCCGGTTTCACGTTCGATGGCTTTTTTGGCAATTTCAACCAGGGCATCGGGTTCAAATGTTAGCTCTACACCTTCGTAGGCAAACAATTGTTGGTATTGGCGAACCAAGGCATTTTTGGGTTCGGTTAACACTTTAATCAACGATTCTATATCCAGAGGTTCCAGCGGTGCCAACACCGGAAAACGGCCAATAAATTCGGGAATCAAGCCAAATTTACGTAAGTCACTGGGTTGTGTGGCATTAAGCAAGGCTTCCAGTGCGGGTTTATCAGCCGGATCATTGACTTCGGCATGGAAACCGATAGCAGAATTGGTCGGCACCAAGCGTTTTTCAACGTATTTTTCCAGCCCGGGAAATGAACCACCGGCAATAAACAGAATGTTGCGGGTATCTATAGTCGTTTCGCCGTCTTTGTTGCGTTGACCTTTTCCGGACACTTTAACGTGGGAACCTTCGACTAATCTAAGTAACGCTTGTTGGACGCCTTCACCGGATACATCACGCGTGCCGGTTTGTTGTTCGGGACTGCGGGCAATCTTGTCAACTTCATCCAAATACACAATACCCCATTCGGCATTGGCTAAATTGCCTTCGGCAACATCCAGTAATCTGACCAGAATATTTTCAACATCATCACCCACATAACCCGCCTGAGTCAGGGTTGTTGCATCGGCAATGACAAAAGGAACGCCAACAATTTTAGCCAAGGTACTGGCTAATAAGGTCTTGCCGGTACCGGACGGGCCAATCAACAGAATGTTGGATTTACCGATTTCCACATCTTTATCAAATACGCCCAGTCCGGCATCACCGCTTTCATGCTTGAGCCGTTTGTAATGATTATAAACAGCAACAGCCAGGATTTCTTTCGCCAAATCCTGACCAATAATGTATTGATCAAGATACTCTTTTATTTTTGCCGGAATAGGCAACGGCCCCTGCATTTCAGAGAGTTCTTTTTTCCGGCTCCAGTTACTGACAACCTGATTGGCCAACAATACACACTCGCCACAAATGTAACCATCACTACCCGCAATCAAAGGTACGGCAGGGGATTGAGCTATACCGCAAAAGGAACAGTGTTTGATTTCTTTATCGCTCATGGATAACTCCTTAAGGTTGCAGGGATAACTGATGTTATGCCTTGTGAAAAAATGGCTATTACCCGTTGCTCCAGTTTTTTTAGCTTGACTGGGGCAATCCCGGATAAATCAAGATGTTTTCGTTAGTCGCGACGTGGGCGTCGCTCCTACGGTGGGAGCGACGCCCACGTCGCGACTATAGCTCGTCAGTCAGATAAACTCGCCAACCAGGCACGCTGGCATGTTCGCCGCGAACGATCACTCATTATTTGTCGTATTTTCGGTGTCGCTTTTTGCAGCGATAAGGTTTCCGCTTTTTGTATTTGCTTACACAAAACGAGGTGAAAACCTATTTCCGATTCGACAATCTTACTCACTTCGCCTACTTTTATGCTAAAAAGCACCGCGTCGATTTCCGGATAAAGCTTACCGCGCGGCACCCAGCCCAACACACCGCCTTGCAGTGCAGTCGGACATTCAGAATGTTGCAAGGCCAAATCGGCAAATTTATAGGGTTTCTTTTGCAGTTTTTCCCTGACTTCCTGCATTCTTAAAAAGGCGGCTTCACGGGTATTTTCCGGGTAATCCGGATTTATACTCATATAAATATGGCAGGCTTCGCGCAGTTCAGGGCGATTAAATTGTTCTTTATGCAAATGGTAATAAATACCTATTTCTACTTCATTGATATCGGGTGCGCGTGAGGCTATCAGTTCCATCACCACATTGACCCGGCATTGACGATAAAGCGCCGCTTCCAGACTGGCTTTGTTCAGATGATTTTTTTCCAGATCACTAATAAACGACTCATCATCTTCATATCTATCGCGGATTTCCTGGTAAGCGGCCTGTAATTCCCGGTCGGAAATAATAACGGCTCCCGCTTCCGGCGCATTCAGGATGCGGGTTTCAATGGTAAACTCGTTAGCGGCCTGAATTTCTGCTTGTTTTAATTCTGCGGCTTGCAATTCATCAGGTTTTTTTTTGAACAGCGCCAGAGCTGCCCTTAATAAGGCATACGGATCAGCTTGTGCCGGATGGGTAGACGGATTCATATTACGCCTCCGGTTCATTAAACGATTCAGGGTGTGCAGGTGCCAGCGCTGATTCAGGTATTTGCAACGTTCTACCCTGAAAAGCAACATGGTATTGAATCTGTTCATGGTCTCTGATCACTTTAAAGACTTCGCCTTCCGTGCCTTTTTCAAACAGAACGGTGCCCTGTATCCCTAAATCAATAGTACAAACAACCCGATCCCTAAACTCAAAACGACTGGGATTCCAGGGTTCATCTTCACCGATCAACTCTTCCAGCCGACAACCGACCATGCGGCCATGATTTAAAAAATGCACGGTAAAAATAACCTGGTCCTGCAGAAAAGTGCCCACCTCAACAACATTGCCGACACTACCCCGGCGAATTAACAGGGTACCCACATCCATCCCGGGATAAGTGCCGTCATTGCGGATGTTTCGGGTGACCCGAACCGATTCCCCATAGTCAAACCGGCCCTCGTCGAAACGATCGGGTTTCATGTTTTTATATCGCCCAAAGAAACGAACGCCGTTTGCGGTTCGCCCATGGAAAATACTTTAAACACTTTTTCTGTTTGCGCATTGGATTCGACAAAATCCTGATAGGCACGCTGTAGCAGTTTGCTGTAAACCGCTCGTTTTGCCGGTTCATTTTCGGGCATGTCAGCAGCGGCTTTTTGTAAATAATCATGAAAACGTTGCAGGATATGCAAGCGGTTGACATGCACGACACTGGACTCATAGTCCAGTTGAAAATACTGCAAAAAGTCTTCTGCGGACTCCAGTTCTTCCATCTCGTCTTCAAAATTCATGGGCTTTCTCCGGTTATATTTAAAGGGGACCAACTAAAGAGATATCCTGAGTTAACAGGTAGATTACCAGCAAGATAAATAGAACCAAGCTCACCATACCCAGTATTGATGCGTTTTTATCTTTTAACATAATCTTGCTCCCAAGCTTTATTATTCAGTCTTTCGTTTAACAACCAATTCCAGCAATCCCTTTGCTCCGATCCGGTCTTTACTGTCCAAACCCACCAGTTTTTCAAAAATATGCTGACTCACATCCAGGTTATTCAAACGCATGTTTAAAAAACCGACAGCTTTCAAGGTAAACAAATACAACCTGACTTGCGTTAATAAATCGGCCGGAGCATTGGTAATATGGCTTTGTTGCAATTCCCGCCAATCATCGGGAAATGCTATCAACGGCCTGATGACTGCCAAGGCTTTAAGGGTTGCACACAACGCTTCTTCCAAGCGATGTTGGTAATAGTAAAAACGGTTTAAGGCAACCAATACGTTCAACGATTCAGGCGCAAGAAAATACGCTTTTAGTAACGGTAGTTCGGCGTCGCCCGTCGCATAATTTTCTGCGGCAGTGGCTATCATTTCTTTAACGCCTTCGGTATCCGGTTCATCAAAATACAAACCTTGCGCTTCAAAATCCAGGAGATCCATTTAAATCCTCATTGCCAGTTTTACCGGACTTTCATTGCGGGGAGCACAAACACTTTCTGCTTCACAATGATCACAGTGTTCATCAATCGATGTTTTGTTAAGCTGATTTTGCCGGGCTTCCAGTTCATCAATCCGTTCAATCAAACAAGAAATCGCCTTGCCAACGGGGTCGGAAATTAAATTAGGACTTACGCATTGACAGAGACAATATAATATGCTTAGTATATTTCAGTCA
>JBAXTQ010000294.1:0-4176 GCA_037130115.1 Methylococcaceae bacterium | reverse complement strand
TCTCCCGGAGGGAGAGGGAGCTTTATGTTGCTTTACTTCTAAGCCACTCTATACTGTCATTGCATCTAATAGGAAACCTATAACAACTCCAAAAATAAAAGTCCCTGTTATACCTCCCATACTTTCAAAAAATTTTAGAGAATCTGGATTGAATACGGCTAAGGGAATGATAAAAAATAGAATCCCGGGGAGTCGCTATTTTTGAGTAAAGATTTTCCTTGCTCCCAGCTTGGAAATACTCAAAAATACCGCGACCAATTAGATTGATTGTCTCATGTTCTCACCCGTGCGGCAGGGAGCCGAGGGCACCGCGAAAGGCATCCTGCATAACGAAACGCCTCTGGCGGACAAAAGTCCACGGCCCCGTGATACCTTCCCCCGTCGGGCCTGCGATCGTCATGGACGTGTAGCCTTCCCCTTCAAACCCCAAACCCGAAAGGCTGTGTCCGTTCTCCACAAAAATGGAAACATTCATGAGCTTGGCAACGACCATGACCCGTTCGATGTTCGTGGAATGGATCATCGCCGAGTGATGGAAGCCGTGCTCGGCCTTCAATGCAAAATCCATGGCTTGCTGCCAATCGCGTACCCGGACTAGCGGAAGCACCGGCATCATTTGCTCATGCTGGACCAGAGGATGCCCGAAATTTGTTTCCCCAAACAGCAACCGAGTCTCGGCTGGAACGGTGATGCCGGCATCGCCTGCAATAATCGCCGCGTCCTTGCCGATATATTTCCGGTTAACGGACTTAACGCCGTCTTTTTCGAGAATGACCAGATTAGTGATTTTCTCAAATTCGGCAGGGGAAAGCTCATAAGCATGGTACTTTTGCATTTCTTGCTTTAGCGCCTCGGTCACGGAGTCCACCACGAACACTTCCTTTTCGGCAATGCAGAGGACGTTATTGTCGAACGATGCTCCTTTGACAATGCATTCACCGGCTTCCTCGATATCGGCGGTCTCATCCACGATGACCGGCGGGTTGCCGGGACCCGCCGCGATCGTCCTTTTTCCGGAGGTCATCGCACTTTTCACCACGTCGGGGCCACCGGTCACGACCAGCAATTTCACATCGGGGTGAGCCATGATTTCTCGACTGGTATCATGCGTCGTTGCTTTGATGGAATAGATCAGCTTGACGGGGCATCCGGCCTCAAGGATCGCCTTATTGATCAGCATCACCGCCGTATTTGACACCTTGCCGGCGTGAGGATGAACATGAAAAACGACGACATTCCCGGCCGACAGCATGGTAATTGAATTATTGATGATCGTTGCGGCCGGGTTCGTGGATGGCGTGATCGCAGCGATAATGCCGAATGGCGCTCCGTTCAAGAACGTCACCCCATAGTCGCCAAAGTACGCGGCGGTCGGTTTGTAGGCACGCCCCTCAACCCCCGGGGTCTTGTCAAGCACGAGTCCACACTTCAATATCTTGTCTTCGATTCTCCCAAACCCGGTTTCCGCAACGGCCATGCCGGCCAGAAAACGGGTATGTTTCGCAAGTGATAGCCTGATATTGGCGATGATCTTTTTGCGGAGCGAAAAACTGACGTCCCGAAAGATATTGAACGCTGCTGAAGCGTCCCGAACCGCCTCCTCAACTGTGTCACGAATACCAAACTCATATTCCGGAATCTGCATATCCGTGTCGTTTATTACTGAGTTGTCCATGATTTTTCTCCTCTTCTGGCCGATTTAATTTTGTTAAACGTTTCAGAAATCAATAACCCCATCGATTCATATATCAAAGCCAGATGCTAAATTTCCGGATCAATTACGCTGATAATACGGGATACAATTTCGTCGCTGGTTGCTGTATCTACTGTTTCTATATAGCGGGCATTGCCGGCACGAACCCTTGCAGCAATATCAAATGATCGAACTTGATTGCACACGGCAACGCCAGTTGTATCGTGTCCTGTAATAGGCACGATCAAGCCGCAATCTCTTGCGAATAGGCCGCCACTGGTGATCGGTACGGTAATGACTATACCCAGTCTATTAATTTTCTTGGGGGTGATAACCACAAAACGATGCCTGTCTTTTAACTCGCGTCCCACCACCGGGTTTGGATCAATCCAATAGATATCGCCACGCTCGGCAATACGATGACGGCTCAACTTAGTTCGCTGCCAAAGGAGTCGCCTTCACGCGACCATTCAGTCTCTTTGTTAAGTACATTCATAACTTCAGGTGTAACGCCTTGTAACAGCTCAGCTAACGTGTAACGCTTACGGGCGTTTTTGATTACAGGGCGAAGCGTAACGGCACCCTCGACAAATTCTATTGCCAGCGTTGCGCCAACACCGATATGTAGTGTCCTTAACACGTCAGGCGGTATTGTGATAATAGAAGCGCCACCTTGTTTGCGAATATTGACAGTGAGCATTGTGATCTCCAAATCTGTAATAGGTAGCACAAAATAGCATAATAGACGATAAATAGCCAATACGCTTTGCGGGGTTATTGCACTAACAGAACGGTTTATCCCAGTCACAACCTGAAAAATCATTTGGGCGTGAGTGTGTTATTTTTAATCGTTTCAATACGGTTGACCGCAATAAGTTTGGTTTTAGATGAGACTTTAAGCACTTGTCTAAACAAAAGTTACTTTTCGTAAAATGTAATTAGTGGGGACAGGCCATGATTAATTCAACCGACACTGACAATGCTGCACTGATTGTTGCAGAAATTAATTTATTACAAACAGAAAGGAGTTCATAGTTTTGGAAATTAATCGTGGTCTGTCCCCTGTTTTATTCACCCCAAACCGGTCAGTGTAGTGGACGCGAACCGGACAAGATAGTTAACGCCGAACACGGGGATTTGGAAAATTAACCCAAATAATGGATTTAGCCGTAGAGACGCGATTTATCGCGTCTTTACAGACAACAGACTACACAGGACGCGATATGCGCGAAATTTCAGACTACAGACGCGATAAATCGCGTCTCTACGGGCTATTTAACGAAAATTTAACAGGGGGGGAGTAAATGTGACTTAAATGGCCTAATGCTTGTTATCACTGAACCCCAAAAATCAAGAATTAAAAACTTGAATATTGAGTTAAAGTTATCTCATCCCGACATTGCAACGACGAAACGAGATAAGCCAACCATTGTGTAACGTGCCTTACAACACAAAATCCGCACTAACCAACGCTGTGCCACCTACCAGCGTAATGGCTATTTCAAAATCAGCCACTTTGTCACCATTGGTATCACCGGCAAGTATGCCTTTGACATAATCCAGCTGACCGGCGACACCGGTAAACGCCTTTGCGCCAATATAAGTAAAGCCCTGATCACCTACCACCTTGCTATTGGCATCAATACCTGCCAGATCAATCTTGTCAGCCTGGCTATGGGTAAAGTCGGTGATGCTGTCGCGTGTAGTACCTTTAACGCTTTCAATCAGGGCGTTAAAGTCAAACCGGTCAGCGCCTGCGCCACCGGTGAGTTTGTCGGTGCCGTTGCCGCCGGTTAAAAGGTCGTTACCGGCACCGCCCAAGATAATATCGTTGCCCGCACCACCGTTCAATATATTAGCCGCTGCATTACCGGTCAAGGTATTGTTAAGTACATTGCCTGTGCCATTAAGTGCCGCTGTGCCGGTTAAGGTCAGATTTTCGACATTGGCCGTTAAGGTGTAACTGATTGAGCTGTTAACCGTGTCAATTTCAGTCGCCAAGGTTGAGATTTCAGTCACCACATCACCGGCATTGTCGACCACATAAGTGTCATTGCCCAAGCCGCCAATCAGTTTGTCAGCACCGGCCAAGCCGTTTAACGTATTAGCTGCTGCATTGCCGGTCAAAATATTGTTAAGCGCGTTACCGGAGCCATTAAGTGCCGCTGTGCCTGTTAAGGTCAGATTTTCAACATTGGCTGTTAAGGTGTAAGTGATTGAGCTGTTAACCGTGTCAGTCCCAGACCCTGCATTTTCAGTCACCATATCACCGGCATTATCGATCACATAAGTGTCATTGCCTAAACCGCCAATCATTTTGTCAGCACCGGCACCGCCATTCAACGTATTCGCCGCTGCATTGCCGGTCAAAATATTGTTAAGCGTGTTGCCTGTACCGTTAAGTGCCGCTGTGCCGGTTAAGGTCAGGTTTTCAACATTGGCTGTTAAGGTGTAAGTGATTGAGCTGTTAACGGTGTCCGTTC
>JBAXTQ010000293.1:0-4180 GCA_037130115.1 Methylococcaceae bacterium | reverse complement strand
TTGAGCCTTTGGGATTACTGGATATTTCTTTTTATCGCGACGATTTTTCGCAAATCGGCGTTAATCCCAATGTAAAACCCAGCCAGTTACCGCCGCAAATTGAAGGCCGTGATATTATCCTGATAGATGATGTTTTTTACACCGGCCGAACAATTCGTGCCGCATTGAATGAGATTTTTGATTATGGCAGACCCAATCAAGTGGTCTTGGCCGTGCTGATAGAACGTGATGGGCGGCAAATTCCTTTGTGTCCTGATTGCGTGGGAACTCATATCACGCTGAGTGCCGGTCAATTGATTAAATTAACCGGCCCTGAGCCCTTGGCCATTCAATTACAAACCATAGATGCGGTAGCATAAGCGATGAGTGAAAATCTCCAGTTAAATTCGGAAGGCAAACTTAAACACTTTTTGAGCATTGAAGGTTTGCCAAAAAGTTTGTTGACAGAAATTTTGGATGTCGCAGAGTCTTTTGTCGGTATAGGTGACAATCAGATTAAAAAAGTTCCGTTGTTGCGGGGTAAAACGATTGTTAATCTGTTTTTTGAAAACAGCACGCGCACCCGAACAACCTTTGAACTGGCGGCCAATCGCTTGTCTGCCGATGTCTTAAGCATGAGTATTTCGACCTCGTCAACCTCCAAAGGTGAAAGCCTGCTTGATACCATCCGCAATTTGGAAGCCATGTATGTTGATATGTTTGTGGTGCGTCACTCAATTAGCGGCGCTGCACACTTTATCGCCCAGCAAACGGCACCCCATATCAGCGTTATTAATGCCGGTGACGGGCAGCATGCGCATCCGACTCAAGCCATGCTGGATATGTTTACCATTCGGCAAATAAAAAAGGATTTCTCGACTCTACGCGTCGCTATTATTGGCGATATATTGCATTCCAGAGTGGCCAGGTCACAGATTCAGGCCTTAAATACCTTGGGCGCTGCCGAGGTTAGAGTGATTGCTCCCAAGACGTTATTGCCTGCGCATGTTGAAAGCTTGGGCGTCAATGTTTCACATAACTTGACCGCAGGGCTTAAAGATATTGATGTCATTATGATGCTGCGCTTACAGAAAGAGCGCATGACCTCGGCATTATTACCCAGTGAAAGCGAATATTTTAAATGTTTCGGTTTGACTGAGGATAAATTAAAAATCGCCAAGCCGGACGCTATCGTCATGCATCCCGGCCCCATTAATCGGGGGGTGGAAATTGATTCAAAGGTTGCAGACGGCCCGCAGTCAGTGATACTCAAACAGGTTAGCAACGGTATCGCCATCCGTATGGCTATTATGGCGATGGCGATGCAGAAACAGGGGATTAATTGATGAGTCAAATACACATTAAACAGGGACACATCATTGATCCTGTCAATAACATCAACCGCGTGGGTTGTGTTTATATCGCTGACGGTAAAATCGTTTCCGTCACCAACGAACCCGCCGGTTTTAAGCCCGATACGATTATTGATGCGCAACATAAAATAGTCTGTCCGGGCTTTATCGATTTAAGCACCCGCTTGCGTGAGCCCGGACAAAGCCGCAAAGCAACCTTTAAAAGTGAAACGGCTGCGGCTGCAAATGGCGGGGTTACGACGATGTGTTTGCAGCCGGATACGAGTCCGGTTATTGACACACCGGCTGTTGCAGAGCTGATTAAGGAGTTGGCGAAAAATGCCGACTATCCGCAAATTTATCCGATTGCCGCGCTCACCCAGAAACTGGAAGGGACTGAATTAAGCGCCATGTTAACGCTTAAGCAGGCGGGCTGTATCGCCGTTGGCAATGCCAATCAGTCGGTGAGAAATCTGCTGGTACTAAGACGGGCAATGGAATATGCCGCCAGTCACGATATGTTGGTTATGTTTCGTCCCAATGATTATTGGCTGGGTAATAACGGTTGCGCTCATGAAGGCGCATTCGCAACCCGCTATGGTTTGCCCAGTATTCCGGAAGCGGCGGAAACCATTGCTTTGGCTCAATGTCTGGAATTAGTCGAATTAACCGGCTGTCGTGTGCATTTTGGTCAATTAAGCTGTAAACGCTCAGTGATTAAAATACATCAGGCCAAAAAGTATGGCTTGCATGTCAGTGCCGATGTTGCGGCCCATCAACTGCATTTGACCGAAAATGACATCATCCCTTTTGACAGTAACTACCATGTGTTGCCCCCCTTACGAACCGAAGCTGATCGGCAGTATTTAAGACAAGGCTTGGCTAGCGGTACGATTAACAGTATTTGTTCCGACCATCAGCCACATGATAAAGATGCCAAACTGGGTGCATTTCCAGAGACAGAGCCTGGGGTTTCATCCGTGGAAACGCTGCTGCCCTTAATGCTTAAATTAGTCGCGCAACGCATCATAACGCTGGATCAGGGCATAGCTTCATTGAGCGGCAATCCGGCACGCGTTTTACGCATTAAAAGCGGCGCTCTAAGCGTTGGTTTTGCGGCCGATGTGTGTGTGTTTGACGCGGAATTAGACTGGCAAGTTAATGCCGACAACTGGAAAAGCCAGGGCGTTAATACCCCTTTTTGGGGTCAGACCTTTAAAGGCCGGGTTACCCATACCTTACAGGCTGGCAACATGATCCATTGTTTGGAAAAGTCCGGGTGACGGCCAAGGGCATCCTATATATCAACTTAAAGATATTACAGACCACGAAGACACGAAGTTCACGAACAAAAACCAAAGAAAAGGTAAGTATTCACCTCCCCCTTTGAAAAAGGGGGATCGAGGGGGATTTATCTAATAAAATCTCCCCTAACCCCTCTTTTTCAAAGAGGGGGACTGAACACTTACAAGAAAAATCTTCGTGTTCTTCGTGTCTCGGCAACTGCTCCTGCGCTGCTCTACCTCCTGCATCCATGCAGTCGTTCGTGGTAAATGTCTTAAGTTATGTCTATGGGGTGCGCATCACGCACCCTACCAGGCTTTAAAAAACGCCCGCCAGCCTTTTGGCAAAGGGGGAATTGGTTGCACCGTTGTGCTTTCGCAGGGTTTTATCATTGTGCCAATCCGTTCACCCAGTTTAACCACTTTTTCTGCGGTTAATTCACTATCCCATTGTGCATTGTCTTTGCCAAACAGAACGATAATCGTTGAGCCCATATTAAAACGACCCATTTCTTCGCCAATTTTTAGCACAGGTGCATTTTCCTGATACTGCCAGCTTCGCACGGAGGTAATGCTGGGTGGTGTTACCACGCCGTTCCAGACGGTTTCTATACTGGATACAAATATGGCTCCAACCAGTACCAAAGCCATTGGGCCTGCTTCGGTATCAAATATTGCAGCCACACGTTCATTTCTGGCAAATAAGCCGGGGACGGAATTTGTGGTTGCCGTATTCACACTGAATAAGCGGCCGGGAATATGTACCATTTCTCTTAAGGTGCCGGTTAACGGCATGTGTAGGCGGTGATAATCTTTAGGTGAAAGATAAATCGTAGTAAACACGCCATTGTTAAAAGGTTCTGCACGTTCTGCATCGCCACCCAACAAGTCAGTCGCCGTAAAGCTTTTACCTTTGGCCTGAAATATTTTACCGTCGGTAATAGCACCCGCTTGGCTGACTGCGCCATCAGCAGGGCAGGCAATGGCATTAGCTTCCGAAGTTAATGGCCTTGCTTCGGGTTTTAGTTCACGGGTAAAAAAGTGGTTAAAGCTGTTGAAGGTATTGATGTCCGGCTCAAGAGCCTCCTTCATGTTGACCCCGTAATGCCTGATAATCTGTTTGATAAACAGGTTTTTCCAGGTTTTATTTTCACAGTGTGTCAGTTTACTCATCATTTTTGACAAGGCATGATGCGGTAAAATGTATTGGGGCAGGGTGGTTAACGCTTCTTTAAAAGTCATGAATAATAAGTGCTGGGTAAGTCGGGTTGGCAGATAACCCGACCCATACACATCAAATTAAAGCTATTACAGACCACGAAGACACGAAGTTCACGAAGAGAAACCAAAGCAAAATCTTCGTGTTCTTCGTGTCTTCGTGGTAAATGTCTTAAATTGATGTCTACAAGGTTGGGTCTGTTTTACGCAGGAAATTTCGGGAAATCGCCTAAGGCAGGTTAACTAATTCCGGAGCATCCCAATCGCTGTTTCTATGCTCGACAACAACGGTTGTATAAATGCCGCCGCGTACATTAAATTCAGCACGAATACGCATAAAATTAGGCG